>JACQHS010000104.1 GCA_016198915.1 Candidatus Omnitrophota bacterium | reverse complement strand
GGGGTGGGATGACCCCCGCGGGATTCTGGCGGGAGCCCTCCGATACGCCCAAGCCGCGGTGCGTTCGACACACGAGGTTCGGTCGTACCTGCGGCGTCGCGGGGTGCCGCCAGCGTTGACGGCCCGACTCATCGCCGAGTGCCAGGCCCGCGGCGTGCTGGATGACCGGCTGAGCGCTGCGTTATGGGCGGAGGCGTGGTCGCGGCGAGGCTTCGCGTGGGCCGCCATTCGCGTCAAACTGAACGCCAGAGGATTCGATGAGCGAACGATTCAGACGATCGGCAAGACCATGGCACGCGCTTCCCAGGAGGAAGCGCGTGCGCGTCTCGTGGTGCAGCGTGTCCGAGGACGACCCGGCCCACACACGCGCGTGCGCTTGGCACGGCAGCTGTCCGCGCGCGGGTTTGATTCGGACGTGATCGAGCAGCTCCTCGGGGACCCTCTCACCTTTCCCCTCTCCGATTGACGCCACATGACCAGCGCCGAGCTGCGGCAGCGGTTCCTCGATTTTTTCAAAGCCAACGGACACACCATCAGGGAGAGCGACTCCCTGATCCCGAGCGGCGATCCGACGGTCCTGTTCACTTCGGCCGGGATGAACCAGTTTAAGGATTCCTTCCTTGGACGCCGCACGGACCTGACGCGGGCCGTCTCGTGCCAGAAGTGTCTGCGCACCGGCGACCTGGAGCAGGTGGGCAAGAGCGCGTCGCACCACTCGTTCTTTGAAATGCTCGGCAACTTCTCCTTCGGCGACTACTTCAAGCGCGAGGCGATCGGCTGGGGCTGGGAGTTTCTCACCGGCACGACCGACGATGCCGGGACGGCAAGCCGCCATCCGACGCTGTGCGTGGGGCTCGACTCGAAGAAGCTCTGGGTGAGCATCTACGAGGAAGATCGGGAGGCCTTCGACTTGTGGCGGGCGCTGGGTCTGCCGGCTGAGCGCATCAAACGGTTCGGCCAGGCCGAGAACTTCTGGCCGGCGAATGCGCCGAAGGAAGGGCCGAACGGTCCGTGCGGCCCCTGCTCCGAAATCTACTATGACGCGGACGGCCAGGTGGCCGGGCCGAAGTCGGTCGAGGTGTGGAACCTCGTTTTCACCCAGTATAACCGGCAATCGGACGGCACCCTCACGCCGCTCGCCCGACCCTGCATTGATACGGGGATGGGGCTGGAGCGGCTCGCGCGCGTGGTGCAGGGCGTCGAAACGGATTACGAGACCGACCTCTTCGCACCGATCATGGCGGCGGTCCGCGCCCTGCCGCGCGGGAAGAAGGCCAAGGCCGGCCAGGCGGGGTTTGCCGAGCGCGCGCTGGCTGATCACGCCCGCGCCGTCGTCTTCCTGGTTCTGGACGGTGTGCATCCCTCGAACGAGGGGCGCGGCTATGTCCTGCGGATGCTCATTCGCCGGGCGCACCGGCTGGGCCGCGCGCGGCTCGATGTGCAGAGCGAACGGGAGGGCTTCGTCCACGCGCTCTATGACGCGGTTGAAGCCGGCATGGCCGGCTCGCCGTATGCGAAAGATCTTGCGGCGAAGCAGGCTGCGGTGGTCAAGATCATCCGGGAGGAGGAACAGCAGTTCATCCAAACGCTGGAGAGCGGCACCGCGCGGCTCGATGAGATCATCGCGGGACTTCCGAAGGGCCGGAAGACCCTCTCGGGCGATGACGCGTTTAAGTTGTACGATACCTACGGATTTCCGCTCGAATTGACGGTGGACATCGCCGAAGAGCGCGGGCTCTCGGTGGACCGGATGGGGTTCGAGGCGTCGCTCAAGGCTCAGCAGCAGCGCTCACGGGCCGGCAGCCAGTTCAGCGGCGAGGTCTTTGCCACGGATGCCCTGCGCGTCCGCGAGCGTGTGAAAGGGTTGCCGGGGAAAGAGGAGCACTTCGTCGGCTATGAGCGCACCGAGGCCGAGGCGGTGATCCAGGGCCTCTGGGACGGTTCGCACTGGGTGGACGAGGCGCGGGAAGGGCAGCGCGTCGGGATCGTCCTGGATCACTCCCCCTTCTACGGCGAGGCTGGCGGCCAGATCGGCGATACCGGCACCATCGGCTCTTCAAAAGGACAGGCCGAGGTGGCGCAGACGACCTGGGCGGATGACGTGCTAGTGCACCACGCGGTCATCACGACCGGCCGGCTGAAGGTGCAGGAAACCGTGCAGGCCCGCGTGGATGCGCAGCGGCGGTTGCGCATCGCGCGCAGTCACACCGCGACCCACCTCTTGCACTGGGCGCTGCACCGCGTGCTGGGCCCTGAGGCGGTGCAGGCCGGCGCCTACAATGAAGCCGAGCGGCTTCGGTTTGACTTCTCCTCGCGGCAGGGCCTGCAGGCTGAGGAGCGCGCCAAGGTGGAGGCGCTCGTGGCGGCCTGCGTGCGCCAGTCGGATGCGGTGCGCGCACAGCAGATGGATCTGCAGGCCGCCAAGCAGGCCGGGGCCCTCGCGCTCTTCGGCGAGAAGTACGGAAGCCGCGTGCGCGTCGTGGATATCGGCGGCTACTCAAAGGAGTTGTGCGGAGGGACCCATCTGCCACATACCGGGTTGGTCGGTTCCTTCACCATTGTGGCGGAGAGCTCAATCGCCGCCGGCACACGGCGCATTGAAGCGATTGTCGGTGAGGCCGCCACGGCGCAGCAGCTCCAGCACACACGCACACTGCACCAGTTGGCGCAGGAATTAGGGCGCGGGGTCCCGGATCTCGTGCCTGGCATTGAAGAGTTGCTGGAGAGAGTCAAGCGGTACGAAAAAGAGCTCAAGAGCAAGCAGGTCGAGTTGGCAAGAGCCGAGGCGCCCCGGCTGGTGGCTGAGGCGGTGCCCATCGGGTCCGTTCGGTTCGTCAAGGCAGCCCTGAAGCATGCCGATCCAGAGTCTCTTGCGGTGCTGGCGGACGCCATTCGCGAACGGCTGGGTGACGGCGGCATCGTCCTCTTGGCCTCCAGCTACGACGGACGGGCTGCGGTTGTCATGACGGTGACCGCCCAGCTGTCAAAAACGATTCATGCTGGCCAGATCATGAAAGAGGTGGCGAAAGTGATTGAGGGAAGCGGCGGGGGACGTCCAGAGTTCGCGCAAGGGGGGGGGAAGAATCCGGCCGCCATCCCCGCGGTGCTGAAACGTGCTGAGGAACTGGTTCGAGAAGCACTCGAGTCTTCACGTCGATGACGAAAGCACCAAATTCCAAATCCCAAGCACCAAACAAGCACCAAGCTCCAAGCACCAATTTCCAAACACGACGTTTGGAGCTTGGAATTTGGAGCTTGGAATTTATTTGGAATTTGGGATTTGGTGCTTGGTGATTTCTATGAAGATTATTTCTACCAATAGCCAGGAGTGGCAGCGGCTCTGCAGCCGCCAGCTGGCGCGCAAGCGGCGGGTCGAGGCAACCGTTCGGCAAGTCCTCGACGACGTGCACACGCGCGGCGACGATGCGCTTCTGCGGTATACGCGCCGCTTCGATCGGGTGCGCCTCACGGCTCGGCAGCTGCGCGTCACCGAGGCGGAAATCTCCGGAGCGTTTCAGCATCTCGATCCGAAATTCGCCCTGCAGTTGAAGAGCGCGATCCAGAACGTCAACGCGTTCTACGGCCGGCCGCGCCTCAAGCCGGTGAAGATGGTGGACGGCGACGGCGTCGTGCTTGGCGAGAAATTCGATCCGCTGGAGCGGGTGGGGGTGTATATCCCGGGCGGGACGGCGAGCCTGGTGTCCACCGTCTACATGACGGTCATCCCAGCCAAGCGCGCCGGCGTCAAGCGCGTCATCTTGGCCACCCCGCCGAGGAAGGATGGCAGCGTGGATCCGCACATCCTGGCGGTGGCCAGCCTCCTCGATGTCGATGAGGTCTACCGCATCGGGGGGGCGCAGGCGATTGCGGCGATGGCGTTTGGGACGAAGAGTATCGCCAAGGTGGATAAAATCGTGGGACCTGGCAACGCGTTCGTCGCCGAGGCCAAGCGCCAGGTCTTCGGCTTCGTGGATGTGGATACGATTGCCGGCCCGTCGGAGATCGCAGTGATTGCCAACCGCTCCTCGAATGCCCAGTACGTGCTCGCGGACCTCTTGGGAGAAACCGAGCACGCCGGAGGCTTGGGATTTTTGATTACGACGTCCAAGGCGCTAGCCAAGCTGGCACGGACCCAGATTCCTCGGGGCTATTGCGTCGTCGTGAAGAATCTTGATGAGGCGGTGGAGGTCGCCAACCGCCTGGCTCCGGAACACCTGGAGATCATGGTGCGCCAGCCGCTGAAGCTCGCCCGGCGGATTACGCACGCGGGCGCGATCTTCCTTGGGCCGTACTCGCCGGTGACCGTCGGCGACTACATCGCCGGTCCCAGCCACGTGCTGCCGACCGGGGGTGCGGCCCGGGCGTTTTCCGGGCTGGGGATTGACGATTTTATCCGCCGCACGCACGTCATCAGTTACACCAAGAAGGCCTTGGAGCGGTTCCGGGAGCCGCTGGAGCGGCTGACCGCCATCGAGGGCTTGCCGCGCCACTTCGACGCGGTAAAGGCGCGCCTCACATGAGACGAGCGGCCGTCGCACGCAACACGAAAGAAACCACGATTCGTGCGAGCCTCAACCTCGACGGGAAGGGCAAGACGTTGGTGAAGACCGGGATCCCATTTCTTGATCACATGCTCACCCTGTTGGGCACCCACGGGGTGTTCGACCTGACGGTGCATGCGAAAGGGGACTTGGACGTGGATCTGCACCACACGAACGAGGATCTGGGCCTCGTGCTCGGCCAGGCCTTTGATGAGGCGCTGGGCGCTCGCCGGGGGATCGCCCGGTTCGGGGTCTCCTATGTGCCGATGGAGGAGGCGCTGGCCCGGGTGGTCCTGGATTTTTCCGGGCGGCCCAAGATCGTCGTGCGGCATGCCCGGGGCTCCAAGGTCGCGAAGCACCCGACGGGCTCGCGCAGCGCCTACCAGTGGGGCGATGCGGAGCACTTCCTGGAATCGTTCGCGAGGACATCCAAAACCACCATTCACGTGGACATCTTTGCCGGCGGTGACTTCCACCACACCTGCGAGGCGGTGTTCAAGGCGCTGGGCCGCGCGCTGGAGCAGGCCACTCGGCTCAATCGCCGTGTGAAGGGAGTTCCTTCCTCCAAAGGCAGACTTTAGTGGTCAGTGGTTAGTGATTAGTGGATAGTGCGCTCATGCCACTCCCACTTGTCAGTGACCACTAACCACTGATCACTAATCACTCGCATGATTGTCGTCATTGATTACGGCATGGGCAATCTGCGCAGCGTCTCCAAGGCGTTGGAGTCTCTGGGGGCCTCGGTGCGCGTCTCCAGCGACCCCAACGAGGTGGCCGCGGCCTCCAAGGTGATCCTGCCTGGGGTGGGGGCGTTTGGTGCTGCGATGGACGAACTGAAACGTCGACAATTAGTGGAGCCGATCAAGACCGTGATCGGCGGGGGCAAGCCGTATCTTGGCATTTGCCTGGGTCTGCAGCTGTTGTTCGAGCACAGTGAGGAGGGAGATGCGGCGGGACTCGGTCTGCTGCGCGGTGCCGTGAAACGGTTTGCCTTTCACTCATCACCGACCACTGACCACTCATCACTGAAAATCCCGCACATGGGATGGAATCAAGTGCAGCGACAAGCGACAAGCGACAAGCGACAAGGAGAATGTCCGTTGCTCAGTGGAATCCCGGATAAGAGTTTCTTCTACTTCGTGCACTCGTACTACGGGGCGCCGCAGGACCGGTCGGTCGTGGCACTCGAAACCGAGTACGGCGAGCGGTTCGCCTCCATGGTTTGGGAGGGCCGGCTCTTCGCGACGCAGTTCCACCCGGAGAAGAGCCAGGCTCTGGGGCTGCGGTTGCTCAAGAACTTCATCGACGTTTGACATGATTGTTATTCCCGCGATTGATTTACTGGATGGTCAAGTCGTTCGCTTGGAGCAGGGCCGCCGGGAGGCGGTGAAGGTGTACTCCAAGGACCCAGTGGGGGAGGCCCGGCGGTGGACTGAGGCCGGGGCGAGCTGGCTGCACGTCGTTGACTTGAACGGAGCGTTCGACGGGACGTACACCAACCTGCCGGTCGCGCGGCGGATCATCGAGGCCTGCCGCGTCAACGTGGAGCTTTCCGGCGGCATCCGGACCAAGGAGACATTGTCGCAGGCGCTCGGCTCAGGTGCCGCGCGTGTGGTGCTGGGCACGAAAGCGTGCGAAGATCCGGAATTCGTCCAGCAAGCCGCCGACCGCTACGGCCGCAAGATCGCGGTTGCGATTGACGCCAAAGGCGGCCAGGTGGTCTCGCGCGGGTGGGTTTCCTCGACGACGCTGACGCCCTCGGCGCTGGCGCGCAGCGTCATGAGGCTGGGCGTAGAAACGATCATCTGCACCGATGTCAGCCGTGACGGGATGCTCCAGGGTCCGAATCTTGCGCTGCTGGGCGAGGTGCTGGACGTGGGCGTGCAGCAGCTCATCGCCTCGGGGGGGATTGCGTCAATTGAGGATCTCCGGAAGCTCAAGGCGCTGGAACCGCGCGGTGTCATCGGCGCAATCGTGGGCAAAGCGCTCTATGAGGGCGCTATCGATGTGCGTCAAGCGATTATCGCGCTCGCCTAGATGCTGGCCAAACGGATCATCCCGTGCTTGGACGTCGATAAGGGGCGCGTGGTCAAAGGCGTCAAGTTCGTGAGCCTGCGGGATGCCGGCGACCCGGTCGAGGCAGCCAAGGCGTATAATGACGCCGGAGCGGATGAGCTGGTCTTTCTTGACATCACCGCGAGCCACGAGCAGCGGCCGATCATTCTGGACGTGGTGGCAAAGACCGCGGCCGTTGCGTTCATGCCGGTGACCGTCGGCGGCGGCATCCGGACCGTGGAGGATATCCGGGCGCTGCTGTCCGCCGGGGCGGATAAGGTGTCGATCAACACGAGCGCAGTAGAGCGACCTGAGTTCATCAGCGAGGCCTCAGAGCGGTTTGGGTGCCAGTGCATCGTTGTAGCGATCGACGCCAAGCGAGCGGTCAGTGGTCAGTGGTCAGTGGTCAGTGGTCCTGGGCAGTCCCGATGGGAAGTCTACACCCACGGAGGGCGCACCCCGACAGGAAAAGATGCGGTCGAGTGGGCGAAGGAAGCAGAGCGGCGCGGAGCCGGCGAGATCCTCGTAACCAGCATGGACCGCGACGGAACGAAGCGGGGCTACGACGTGGAGCTGACGCGCGCCGTCGCGAGCGCAGTCGGCATTCCGGTCATCGCCTCAGGTGGGGCGGGGACGCCTGAGCATTTCCGTGAGGCGCTGACCGCCGCCGGAGCGGATGCCGCCCTCGCCGCCTCGTTGTTTCATTTCGGCGAGCTCTCCATGGCGGATGTGAAACGGTACTTAGCGGCTCAAGGAGTCGCCGTGCGACCATGACCAGTGATCGAAAATCCAAAATCCAAAATCTCAAATCCGCCGCGCTGATCAAAGTCCTGAAGTTTAACGACCAGGGATTGATCCCAACAGTGATTCAGGACCGCAAGAGCCGGCAAGTCCTCACGCTGTGCTATCTCAATGAGGCCGCGCTCAACAAGAGCTTGGCCACCGGGACGGTCTACCTGTTCCGCCGGTCGCAGAACCGGTTGATGCAGAAGGGCGAGACTTCGGGTCACATCCAGCGCATCCGCGAGCTCGCCGTGGACTGCGAAGGCAAGTCGCTGGTGCTGCTGGTAGACCAGCGCGTCGCGGCCTGCCACGCGGGCTACTTCACGTGTTATTTCCGCCGGCTGACGCCGCGGGGGACCCTCAAGACCGTCGGCCGTCGCGTCTTTGATCCCCCCAAGGTCTATCGGCGCGGATGAGCCGGCTCCTGATCCACCCGACGGCTGCGGATTTCGCACGCCTGGCCCGGCGGGGGACCGTCGTGCCGGTGTGGGCCGAGGTGATGGCCGACGTCGAGACGCCGGTGACCGCTTTCCAGAAGCTTGACGGCGGCCGGTTCAGCTTCCTGCTTGAATCCGTGGAAGGCAAGGAGAAGGTCGCGCGGTACTCCTTCCTCGGCAGCCGGCCGCGGCTCGTGTTCACCAGCCTCGGGCGGCACATCGAGATCACGGATGTGCGCTGGGCCGGGCGGGCGGTGGTGCGCCGGTTCGAAACCCGCACCGATCCCTTGAGGGAACTCGAGCGGCTCATGGCGCCGTTTCGGCCGGTGCCGGCACCCGAGCTGCCGCGTTTCTGCGGCGGCCTCGTGGGCTACTGGGGCTACGACATGGTGCGGTTCCTCGAGCGCCTGCCGCCGCACCGGATAAACGACCTGCACGTGCCGGACATCCTGCTCATGCTGGCCGACAGCATGGTGGTGTTTGACCATGCCCGGCACAAGGTGCTCCTGGTCGTGAACGCCTTCACGCGCGACGGCCGCCCAGGGGCGGTCTACCGCGATGCGGTGCGGCGCATTGAGGCCATGGCCGCAGCACTCCGCGGCTCGGTGCCCTCACGTCGCCGCCGGGCCGGCCGGAGGAGTCCAGCGGTGCGGTCGAACGTGAGCCGCGCGCAGTACGCGCGGATGGTGCAGCGCGCCAAAGCCTATCTGCGCGACGGCGACATCATCCAGGTGGTGCTCTCCCAGCGGTTGCAGCGGCCGCTGTCGTGCGAGCCGTTCGACGTCTACCGCGCGTTGCGGTCGCTCAACCCCTCGCCGTACATGTTCTTCCTGCGCCTGGGCGGGATGAGCCTGGCCGGCTCCTCCCCGGAGATGCTGGTGCGCTGCGAAGGCGGGCGTCTGGAAACGCGGCCCATTGCCGGCACCCGTCCGCGCGGGCGGACCGAGGCGGACGACGCGCGGCTGGCCGAGCAGATGCGGCGCAGCCCCAAGGAACGCGCTGAGCACCTGATGCTGGTGGACCTGGGACGCAACGACCTAGGCCGCGTCGCCAAATCCGGCAGCGTGAAGACGCCGGAATTCATGACGGTCGAGCCGTATTCCCATGTGCTGCACCTGGTGAGCAGCGTGACCGGCGCCTTGCGGCCTGGCCGAAGCGCGTATGACGTGCTGCGCGCGACCTTCCCGGCCGGCACGGTGTCCGGAGCCCCCAAAGTGCGTGCGATGGAGATCATTGCGGAGCTTGAGCCGACGGCGCGCGGCCCCTACGCCGGCGCGGTCGGGTATCTGAGTTTCTCCGGCAACCTCGACACCGGCATCACGATCCGGACAGTCCTCATGACGGGCGGCCGCGCCTATGTCCAGGCCGGCGCTGGCATCGTCGCCGACTCCCAGCCGGTGCGCGAGTATCAGGAGACGCTCACTAAGGCCAAAGGCATGTTGAAAGCCATCGAACTGGCTGAACAAGGGTTGAACGCAGGCACGCAGGCACGCAGGCACGGACGCGCATGATTTTAATGATCGACAATTATGATAGTTTTACTTACAACCTCGTCCAATACTTGGGCGAGCTGGGCCAGAAGCTCATCGTCAAACGCAACGATGCGGTCACGGTCCCGGCGATCAAGCGCCTGGCGCCCTCCAGCATCGTCATCTCCCCGGGCCCTGGCCGGCCGTCGGACGCGGGGATTTCGAATGAGCTCATCAAGACGTTCGCGGGCACGATCCCCATCCTCGGCGTGTGCCTGGGCCATCAGTGCATCGGGGAAGTGTTCGGCGGCGACGTGGTGCGCGCTCAGCGCCCGATGCACGGCAAGACGTCGCGCATCTACCACACGAAGACCCACTTGTTCGCCGGACTGCCGGACCCGTTCGAGGCCACCCGCTACCATTCCCTCATCGTCAAACGCGAAACACTGCCGGATCCGCTGGCGGTGACCGCGTGGACGAAGGAGCGGGAAATCATGGGCCTGGAGCATCGGCGGTTTCCGGTCTATGGCGTGCAGTTCCATCCGGAATCGATCCTCACCTCGGTCGGCAAGGATCTCTTGAGGAATTTCCTCAAGCTGTCCCAGGCTTTCCATCGCCGAAGATGAGCACGGTGACGTTCGAGCACCCGCTGAATGCCGAGGCGATGCGCCGGGTCATGACCGACCTCATGGCGGGCACGCTGGCCGAGGAGGAGGTCAAGGCGTTTCTCACGACGCTGGCCAAGCGGGGGGAAACGGCGGAGGAACTCGCCACGGCGGTTGAGGTGCTGCGCTCCCACGCCGTACGGCTGCCGCTGTCCCGGCCCTACGAGTTGTGCGATACCTGCGGCACCGGCGGCGACGGGCAGGGGACGATCAACGTGTCCACCCTGGCGGCGCTCGTCGCCGCGGCGGCCGGCGTGCGAATCTCCAAACACGGCAACCGGGCGGCCTCGAGCCGCTGCGGCAGCGCCGATGTGCTGGAGGCGCTGGGGCTGAATCTGGACGCGACCCCGGCGCAGGTCGCCCGCTGCATCGAAGAGGCCGGGTTCGGGTTTTGCTTTGCTCCCCGCTTTCATCCCGCGATGAAAATGGTCGCTCCTATCCGCAAGGCGCTGGGGATCCGGACGATCTTCAATCTCATCGGGCCGCTGGCGAATCCAGCACCCCTCACGTTTCAGCTGGTTGGCGTCGCCGAGGAACACCTCATGCGGCCGATGGCCGAAGCGCTCCAGCGGTTGGGGATCCGCCACGGCCTCGTCGTCCATGGCCGTGACGGGCTCGATGAAGTGACCACAACCGCCTCCACCGATGTCCTGGAGCTTCGCAATGGGCAGCTGACCGAGCGGCAGCTTGATCCGGCGGTGTTGGGAGTGCCAGCCGCGACGCTGGAGACCTTGCGCGGCGGCGATGCCGCGGCCAACGCCCGTGTGGCGCGGGACGTGCTGGCGGGACAGCCCTCACCGATGCGTGATATCATCGTCGTCAACGCCGGGTGCGCGATCTACGCCGCCGACCGCGCGGCAACGATAGCAGAAGGGATGCAGCAAGCCCGCGAGGCGATTGACCGTGGCCGGGCCAAGGCGGTCTTCACGGCGGTGCAGGAGTTGAGTCATGCTGGATGAGATTGTCGCGACCAAACAGCAGGAAGTCGAGAACGCGAAGGCCGAGCTGCCGTTTGAGGATCTGAAGGCGCGGCTGGCGAGCCATTTCACCGAGCGCAATTTCAGCAAGGCGATCTCGCAGCCGGGGAAGCTCTCGCTCATCGCCGAGCTGAAGCGCAAGTCACCTTCCAGGGGGATGCTGCGCGAGCGGTTTGACCCGGTGAGCCTCGCCCAGGAACTCCAGCGAGCCGGGGCCGCAGCGCTCTCGGTGCTCACTGACGAGGCCTACTTCGGCGGCCACCTGGACTTTTTGCGCGACGCCAAACAGTTCACCGAGCTGCCGGTGCTGCGCAAGGATTTCGTCGTCGATCCCTACCAAGTCTATGAAGCCGCCTTCTATGAGGCGGATGCGGTCCTGTTGATCGTGCGTTTGCTGACCGACGAGGAACTCTCCCTGTGCATGCAGGCGGCCGATAAGCTGGGCCTGGAGCCGGTCGTGGAGGTGCATTCGGAGCACGAGCTCAAGATGGCGTTGTCATGCGGCGCGCATACGATCGGTATCAACCATCGCGATCTCGGCACGCTCCAGATCGACCCAGGCCTGGCCCAGAAGCTCGTTCCGCTCATTCCCGCGGGGAAGGTGATCGTCGCCGAAAGCGGCATCCAGAAGCCGGAGGACGTCCAGCGGATGAAATCGCTCGGCGTCCACGCGGTCCTCATCGGCGAAGCGTTGATGATTGCGCCCGATGTTGCAGCGAAAGTCCGCGAGCTCTTCCAAAAAACTTGGTAAGGACATTGGTTACCCATCAGAATATCGATCAGGTTCTCGCCATTCTTAAGCGGCTCATTCGACAATGGGAGGAGCCGATTGTTGGTCACTATCGGCATGATCCCTTTTCGACGCTTATCAGCTGCTTGTTGAGCCTGCGCACGAAAGATACCACGACGAAAGGCGCCTCCGAGCGCCTCTTTCGGTTGGCCCGCAGCCCGCAGCGCATGGCGCACCTGTCCACCCGGGCCATCGAGCGCGCCATCTACCCGGTCGGCTTCTACCGGACGAAAGCCCGGACGGTCCGCGCCGTCTGTCATGACCTGTTGTCCCGTTACCGCGGTCGGGTCCCCAACGATCTTGATGAGCTCCTGACGATTAAAGGGGTGGGCCGCAAGACGGCGAATCTCGTGGTGACGCTGGCGTTTCGCAAACCCGGCATCTGTGTGGACACCCACGTCCATCGCATCAGCAACCGGTGGGGCTACGTCCGGACGAAGACGCCGGAGCAAACCGAGATGGCGCTGCGGCGCAGGCTGCCGCCGCGGTACTGGCGGATCTATAACGACCTCCTGGTGACTTTTGGACAAAACCTGTGCCATCCGACCTCGCCGTGGTGCAGCCGCTGCCCACTGGAGCGGCTGTGCGCCAAAGTCGGAGTGACTTATTCACGGTAATATACTATTGCGGCGCGCCGTGCCACCCGCCGCTATGCAGAGCCAGGACCCGCAGCCATAAGAGGAAGGGCGCCCTATGACGAGCGAAGAGTTGGCCCGCCAGCGTGTCATCGCATGGATCATTGATGCGCTGATTCTCCTCGGGCTCTTGATTCTGTTCCAGGGGCTGGGGTGGCTGGTGGGTGGCGCCTATATCCTCTTCCGCGATGGCTGCTTCGAAGGCCAGAGCCCGGGCAAACGGATCATGGGGCTGAAGGTCGTGGCCCACAAGGACCGATTGCGCTGCACGTTCCTGGATTCCGCGGTCCGCAATGTCCTCTGGGTGATCCCGGTGGTCAACGTCGTCCTAGGCTTCACCGGCCTGCACGATTTGGTGCATGATCCGCGCGGCCGCCACTGGGGCGACCGGCTCGCCAATACACAAGTTATCAAAGCGTAGCGACAAACAACAAGCGACAGGCGACAAGAAATGCGTGCCATCGTATGCTAAGATGTCAGAACATATGACATCAACGTTGACGGTCCGTGATCTGCCGGTGTCCGAGCGGCCGCGCGAACGGCTCGCGCGGCTGGGCGCCGAGGCGCTCTCCGAGCAGGAGCTTCTCGCGTGCGTCTTGGGACGGGGCATCGCTGGCGAGTCCGTCCTCGTGAGCGCGCGCCGGTTGCTCGCGGCCTTTGGCTCGCTGCGTGGGCTGGCCGAGGCGTCTGTGGAGCAGCTTGCCCAGGTGCACGGGATCGGCCCGGCCAAAGCGATTCAACTAAAAGCGGCGGTGGAGATCGCGCGCCGTGTAGCACCCCAACCGAATGGGCATCATCCGCTCGTGGACAGCCTCGAGGCGGCCACGGCTCTTGTGCGGCCGCATCTCCTCGATAAGCAGAAAGAGCACTTCGTCGCCCTCCTCTTAGACAACCGCCACCGCCTCATCCGGTTGAGCCCGATTGCGGTCGGCAGCCTCTCGGCCACGCTGGTCCATCCGCGGGAGCTGTTCAAAGAGGCGATCGCTGCATCCGCCGCGGCGGTCATTCTGGCGCACAACCACCCCTCCGGCGATCCGGAGCCCTCAGACCATGACCGCGAGATCACGCAGCGGCTGGCAGACGCCGGGAGCCTGCTGGGCATCGAGGTGGTGGATCATCTCATCGTGGCAACGGGCGGGGCCGTGAGCTTGCGCGCGGCAGGGCTCTTCCACAAGAGATCACAACGACAGGGGAGGCGGAGGCGATGACGGGATCGGGGCGCTGGGTCATCCTGGGACTGCTGATTATAGGCCTAGGGACGGCCGGCGCCTGGGCCGATGAGCCCGCACCGACGTCCGGAGGACGCGATCGGGTCGATGAGATGATGGGCCGCTACAACCTCAGCCCCGCCTTCACCAAATTAGGTCGCGGGGTGTCCAACGCGCTCCTGGGCTGGCTGGAAGTTCCCTTGTCGGTTGAGAAGCGCTATACCACGAGCGATACGGTTGGTAGCGGGCTGGCGGGCGCTGCCATTGGGATCTTCAAAGGTGCGGTCCGGATGGGAGTCGGCGTGTATGAGACCGTGACCTTTTTTCTCCCCTTGCCGGAGCACTTCGAGCCCATTCTCCCGACGCTGGAATACTTCCAGAAGACCACGAAGCGCAAGCCCCTGCCCCTCGAGTAACTGTTCGCCGCGTTCTGGATGAAGCATCTTCTCATTGTTGGCCCCCCCGGCATCGGCAAGACGACGCTGATGAAACGCCTCACCCAGTCCCTGCGGGGTGGGCCGATTGACGGCTTTCTCACCGAGGAATTCCGGGAGGATGAACAGCGCGTGGGGTTTTGGCTCAGCCCGCTTGACGGACGACAGGTGCTCTTGGCGCATCGGCGGATGGAGACGGGCCAGCGCGTCGGCCCCTACAAGGTCAACGTCCAGGTGCTCGACGATGTGGCGGTGCCGATCATCCGCCGGGGGATCGCGCAGGCGTTGGTGTTATTTCTGGATGAGCTGGGCAAGATGGAACTGTGTTCTCCGTCGTTTCAGCAGGCAGTCCAGGAGGCGTTCGACCACGGGCCCGCGGTCGTGGCGACGGCCGGCATTCAGCCGCTGCCGTTTCTCAATGCGGTGAAGCGCCGCCGGGATGTGGAGCTGGTGCCGCTCACCCGCGCGAACCGAGACACCGTCGAAGAGGAGCTCACGGCGCGGCTGCGCGCGCTCTGCCAAGAAGATGACGCCGTGCGGACGCTGCAGCGCCAGGCGGATCGGATCTGCGAGATGATCGTCGTGGGCGACGCCGCGCTCATTGACATTGAGATTCAACAGGCCGCGCTGCGCGAGGCGGTCGCCCGCCTGTTTCCCGACCAACAGGCGCTGTACCACGTGCTGTATGAGAGCCGGTTCCGCCGCTTGTGGCAACAATTCCGACATGAGGAGATCCGATGACCGCATTTTTCTGGGCCCTGCTGACCGCTGGGATCTGGGGGGTGGTGCCCCTCATGGAAAAGCTGGGGTTGGCGAACGTCCCGCCCGCCGTCGGCCTCATTGTCCGCAGCCTGGGCGTGATGATCGGGCTCGTCGTCTTTGGCTGGGTGTGGTCGCCGTGGGGCGCAATCCGCACGCTCCACTGGTCGTCGATCGCCCTGCTGGCTGGCGGGGGATTCTTGGCAAGCTTCGTGGGCCAGTTGGCGTTTTACCACGCGCTGAAGTCCGGCGCGGTTTCCCAGCTCACGCCGGTGGCCGGGGCGTATCCGCTGGTCGCCGCGCTCCTCGGCTGGTGGATCCTCCGCGAGCCGGTCACCATCACGCGGGCGCTGGGTGTGGCGTGTGTCGTCGTCGGGGTCGCCCTCCTGCGCAAATAGGTCCATGGCCACCAAGCTCGGCATCATCGGACTGCCCAACGCCGGCAAGTCCACGCTCTTCAACGCGCTCACCGCGGGGCATGCGGCGGTGGCCCCGTACCCGTTTACCACGACCGACCGTAACGTGGGGGTCGCGGTCGTCGAGGATCCCCGGCTGGCCGCGCTCGCCAAGCTGCTGAAGCCACAACGCGTGATTCCAACGAGCATCGAGTTTGTGGATATTGCCGGTCTAGTCAAAGGCGCGCACAAGGGGGAAGGGTTGGGCAACCAGTTCTTGAGCCACGTCTTCGGCGTCGATGCGCTGCTCCACGTCGTGCGCTGCTTCACGGATGACAACGTCGCGCACCCGATGGGCGGGGTGGATCCGCGACGCGACGTCGAGGTCGTCAACACGGAGCTCATGCTCAAGGATCTCGAGGTGCTCGGCCGCCGCAAGGAGCGGGAGCAGAAGCTCGCGAAGGGCGGGGACAAAGCGGCGATCAAGCTGTTGGAATCCCTGGCCCCCTGGGACGCCGCGCTGTCGGCTGGGACACCGGTCCGCCGCCTGGGGTTGGCGGCTGAGGCGGCACCGCACGCGTTCGGCATCGATCTGCTCACCGCCAAACCCGTGCTCTACGCCGCCAATGTGGATGAAGCGGATCTGGGCAAGGCGCCGGCGTCGGTCACCTCGCTGAAGGCATTGAGCGAAGCCGAGGGCGCGCAGCTGGTGGTGTTCTGCGCGAAGCTCGAAGCGGAGCTGGCTGAGCTCGACGCGGCGGACCGCGCCGAGATGATGCGGGAACTCGGGGTGGCGGAATCCGCCCTGCCGCAGGTCATCCGTCGCGGCTACGCGCTGCTGGGGTTGGTGACGTTTTTTACGACCGTCTCCAATATCCTTCAAGCGTGGACCGTCCACGACGGGACGAAAGCGCCGCAGGCCGCCGGGACGATCCACACCGACTTCGAGCAGAAATTCATCCGCGCGGAAGTCATCCAGGTGGACGCGTTGCTGCGCTGCGGCAGTGACGCGAACGCCCGCACCCAGGGCCTGCTGCGGGTGGAAGGGAAGGAGTATGTCGTGCGCGACGGTGATGTGATCCACTTTAGAGTTGGACAATGAGTGAAGCGACAAGCGACAGGCAACAAGCGACACAGACTCACCCAAAACGTGGAAGCGGGTGGCGCGGAGCGGAGGCCCCCAGCCGCCCGGAGCGAACGACGGCGATAGTCCGGCGGCGCGAGGACGGCTGGGGTCGCGCAGCGACAGGACCCGCTTCATAGTATGCTGTTGCTGACTGATCGGGATGTGGCGCGGCTCATCGACATGCGCACGGCGATCCGGGTCATCCGTGACGCGTTCATCGCCATGGCGCGCGGCCAGACGGTCATGCCGCCGAAGATCTATCTGCCGCTGCCGCATGACAGCGATTTTCGCGCCATGCCGGCGTATCAGAAGCATCCCGCAGCCTGCGGGGTGAAGTGGGTCAACGTCCACCCCCACAACCGCCGCCGGGGACTGCCGACCGTGATGGCGGTCCTCATCATGAACGATCCGGCCACCGGCATCCCGCTGGCCGTGCTGGACGGCACGCTGGTGACGAAGCTGCGTACCGCCGCCGCGGCGGCGGTGGCGGCCGCCGTCCTTGCGCGGCGGGACAGCCGCGTCGTCGGGCTCCTCGGCTGCGGCGCGCAGGCGGATGCCCAGCTGCTCGCGTTGGCCCAGGTACGTTCGCTGTCCCGGGTCCACGTGTGGGGCCACACGCCGGGGGAAGCTGCGCGGTTTTGCGCGCGCATGCGCCGGTGGCTGCCCCGCGTCCGGTTGGTGCCGTGCAAGGATCTGAAGCCGTGCGTGGGAACGGCCGACCTGCTCGTGACCGTGACCCCGTCGCGACGGCCGCTCGTGAAACGATCGTGGCTTCGCGCCGGCGTCCACATCAACGCCATCGGCGCCGACGCGCCCGGCAAGCAAGAGCTGGACCCGAAGATTCTGACCGACGCGCTCGTCGTCGTCGATGAGCGCGAGCAAGCCATCCACGGCGGGGAGCTCAATGTCCCGATTCGCCGCGGGCAGTTTCGCCCCCGGCAGATTCACGCCACCCTCGGGGAAATCCTCATCGGCAAGACACGCGGCCGGCGCGATCCCCGAGAGATCACGGTCTTTGACTCCACGGGCCTGGCCATCCACGACATCGCTCTCGGCGCCGAAATCGTCCGTCGCGCGGCTCACCGCGGCATCGGGCGGCGGATCGCCCTGTGCGCCTTCTAACGTCTTCGTTGCTGCAAGTCCTCTACCTCACTGCTTACTGTTGGCCGCAGGGCCTGCGACCGAGGCGGGCACCCCGCCGAAAGGCGGGGTCGCCGACGGGAGTGCCGCACACCGCAGGTATGCGGCCCGCTGCGCCGCGGCCAGTACTCGCTAGCGGCGGGTGACACGGTGCCAGGGCCCCCACGCGCCCGGAGCGAACGACGCGCGATAGGCTGCGGCGGCGCGAGGACGCGTGGGGTGGCGCCGTGGCAGGCCCTGCCGCTATCACCCCGCTGGTTTGACACTCTCCTGCCTTTTGGCTAACATGATAGTTTAACCATGCTTACCGACGAGCAATGAAACCACGCGCCATGCTCCCAGATCGGACCGGCCGTTTCGGGCCCTTCGGCGGCACGTTCGTCCCGGAGACGCTCATGGCGGCCCTCACCGAGCTGGAGCACGCCTTTGCGCACGCGCGGCGGGATCCGACGTTCCAACGTGAGCTGCGCGAGCTGCTAGCACAGTACGCCGGCCGGCCCACACCGCTCTATCACGCCAAGCGGCTGAGCCGCGCGCTGGGTCATATCACCGTCTACTTGAAACGGGAAGACTTGCTCCATACCGGCGCCCACAAGATCAACAACTCGCTGGGGCAGGCGTTGCTCGCGGTCCGCATGGGCAAACGCCGGCTCATCGCCGAGACCGGGGCCGGCCAGCACGGGGTCGCCACGGCGACGGCGGCCGCGCTCTTCGGGCTCGAGTGCGAAGTGTTCATGGGCGAGGAGGACATGCGCCGGCAGGCGCTTAACGTCGTGCGCATGCGCCTGCTGGGTGCCACGGTGACGCCGGTCTCCAGCGGCACGAAGACCTTGAAAGACGCCTGCAACGAGGCGATCCGCGACTGGGTCACGACGGTCCGCACAACGCACTACTGCATCGGCTCTGTCGTCGGGCCGCATCCGTATCCGCTCATCGTCCGGGAATTCCAATCGGTGATCGGCCAGGAGGCGAGGCGGCAGATCCTGCAGGCGGCGGGACGGCTGCCGGATCTGTTGCTGGCCTGTGTCGGCGGTGGGTCCAACGCGATTGGGTTGTTCCATCCGTTTGCGCGCGACCGCCGGATCAAATGCATCGGCGTGGAGGCGGGAGGCACTGCGCTGACCCCCGGCCATCATGCGGCGACCCTCGTCAAGGGCCGGCCCGGCGTGCTGCACGGCGCCTACAGCATGCTGCTGCAGGATCGGTGGGGGCAAGTGTTGTCCACCACGTCGATTGCCGCCGGCTTGGACTATCCCGGCGTCGGACCGGAACACGCCTACTACCAATTGACCAAGCGCGCGTCCTATGTCGCGGTCAGCGATGCGGACGCACTCCGCGGCTGCGAGCTGCTGGCGAGGACCGAGGGCATTTTGCCAGCGCTTGAGCCCGCGCATGCCATCGCGTATCTTCAGCACCTGGCTCCTCGGCTCAAGCGACACACGCTGGTCATCCTGGGACTGTCCGGACGTGGGGATAAGGATGTCCACGCGTTGGCACAGGCCCTGGATTCTCATGGACGCCATTCGAGCCGCATTTAACCGCCTCAGGCGCATCGGACGCAAGGCGCTCATCCCGTTCGTGATGGGCGGCGACCCGAATCTTGCGACGACGAGCCAGGTGCTGCTGGCGCTGGAAGAGGCGGGCGCCGACCTCCTTGAAGTGGGGATCCCGTTTTCCGATCCGCTCGCCGACGGGCCGGTGATCCAGGCGGCCTCGGCGCGCGCGCTGGCTCGTGGGGCGACACCGGCGCGTGTGCTGGAGGCGATCCATGCGGTCCGCCGACGACTGCGCGTTCCTGTCGTGTGCCTCTCCTACTGGAATCCGGTCCTCCAGTTTGGTCACCACGGTGTTGCCGCGACTCCTCGCGGGTTTGTCCGTGCGGCGGCTGCCTGCGGGGTGAGCGGAATCATCGTGCCGGATGTCCCGGTGGAAGAAGGGGAACCGCTTCGTGCGGTTGCGGCCCACGAGGGGCTGGCGGCGATCTTTCTCGCTGCCCCGACGAGCCCGCCGGCACGGCTGCGCGCAGTGGCTCGGGCGTCCGAGGGATTCATTTACTATGTCTCGGTCACCGGCACGACCGGACCACGCCGGCAGTTGCCGCCGGCGCTGGTGCACGGGGTGCGGCAGCTCAAAGTGTTGACGACGAAGCCGGTGTGTGTGGGATTCGGGATTTCGACGCCGGCCCAGGCCGCCGCGGTGGCGCGCGTGGCCGACGGGGTCATTGTGGGCAGCGCGCTGATCAGGGCCATGGGCGGCGCACGGAGCAGGGCGGCGGCAGGCCGTGCGGGCCGGTTCCTGCGGCGGTTGCGGCGAGCGGTCTAACATGGCACAGCGAATCGCGGTCACCTTTGTGATCATGGCGGGAGGCCGCGGCAAGCGGCTGCAGCCGCTGACTGCGACACGCCCGAAGGTCTGTCTCTCTCTTGACGGAAAGCGCAGTCTGTTGCAGGCGACCATCGAGCGGTTGCGGCCGGTCTGGCCGAAGGCCGACTGGCTCATCGTGACCACACAGGGCCAAGCGGACATCATCCGCCGCGACCTGCCGGGGAACTTGCATCGGGACCTGCTCGTAGAACCGGAGATCAAAAATACCGCTGCCTGCCTCACGCTGGCGGCGGCCACCGTGGCCGCGCGCGATCCCCGCCGCGTGATGGTTGTCGTGCCGGCCGACCATTGGGTGGGGGATGCCGACGCGTACCGACGCAGCGTGCGGGCGGCGATTCGAGCTGCTGTGAGAGAGGACGCCATTGCCATGATCGGGATTCGCCCGACGCATGCGCATACCGGGTTGGGCTACTTGTGCGCAGGACCCTCCCTGCGCAGCATCAACAGCTCCCGGATCTTTCGCCTGTCGTCGTTTGTGGAAAAACCGCCGCGGACCGTTGCGGCGCGCTTAGCCAAGCGACCGAGGACGTACTGGAACAACGGCAGCTTCATCGCGAGGGCCGACAAGTTCCTTGAGGTCCTGACGGTCTGGCTGCCCGGCCACACCCGACGGCTCATCCCGCTCGCCGTCGAGTTACGCAGTCCCTCGACTCGCTCCGCTCGCTCGGGACTCCGCTCACTTCGTTCGCTTCGGGCGCGCGTGCAAGCGGCCTATCGGGGGTTGCAGCCGGTCTCGTTTGATCACGGCGTGATGAATCATCTCCAAGAGGGGATTGTGGTGGAAGGCCTCTTTCTCTGGTCCGATGTCGGGACGTTGGAGGCCTGGAGAGCGTTGGCGCGGAAGACCGATGCGAGTCCTGGGGCTTGACGTGGGCGAGCGGCGGATCGGGGTGGCCTTGAGCGATCCGTTGGGGCTCACGGCGCAGCGGCTGACGGTCCTGCGGCGCTGCGGCGGCCGCGAGGATCTTGACGCGGTGTGCGCGTTGATCGCCCAGCACCAGGCCGCCGCGGTGGTCGTCGGGCTGCCGTTGACGCTGAAAGGCGCGCACGGGTCGCAGGCGCAACGGGTGACGTCCTTTGCCAACGCCCTGCGTCGGCAGAGCATGGTACCGGTGCATCTCGTGGATGAACGACTTACGACCGCCCAAGGCGAGCGCGCCCTGCTGGCGACCGACACCTCGCGTCGGCGGCGCAAGCAGGTCATTGACCAAGTCGCCGCGCAGCTGATCTTGCAACAGTACCTCGATACCCATTCCACATGACACGCGACCATTCGCCTTATCACTTTGCAACGTTGAAAAACGGCGTCGGGGTGGTGAGCCGCCCGATGCCGCACGCGCAATCCGTAGCCGTCGGCGTGTGGGTCCAGGCCGGGGGACGCTATGAGCCCACGGAGCTGGCCGGCATCTCTCATTTCCTCGAGCATCTGTTGTTCAAGGGGACGCGCCGGCGGACGTGCGAAGCGCTCAAACAGGAAATCGAGGGGGTCGGCGGGACGCTCAACGGCTTCACGGCAGAAGAGTTCACCTGCTATATGGCGAAAGTTCCCCAGCGGTATGCGCGGCGCGCGTTCGCCGTGCTGGCGGACATGGTGCGCCGCCCGACCCTGACGGCACGAGATGTGGACAAAGAGCGGGAAGTGGTCCTCGAAGAAATCCGCATGTACGAGGATTCTCCGGGTCAGCTCATCCACGACCTGTTCAATCAGCTGCTGTGGCCAGACCACCCGCTGGGGCGGCTGCTGTCCGGCACCATTGATTCCGTCCGGCGGATCTCGCGCGGGGACGTGGTCCGCTACTGGAAGCGGATGTATCAGCCGCGCAGCCTGCTCATCACGTGCGCCGGGGCCATGACCCCCGAGGCCTTCACGCAGCAGGCGCAGCGGGAACTGGCCACCCTGCGGCCGCTGCCGATCCACCGGTTCGCGCGCGCGCCGCGGCCGCGTCGAGGGCCCCAGGTGCGCGTGTGGAAGAAAGAGACCGAACAGGTGCACCTGTGCGCCGGGACGTACGCGCTGCCGCGCACCCATCCGGATCGGTTCGCCTTGGAGCTGCTGCACGTGGTGTTGGGGGCCAATATGTCCTCGCGGCTCTTCCGCGAGGTCCGGGAAAAGCGCGGATTGGTCTACGAGGTCGCCACGCACATCAAGCGGTTCCATGATACCGGAGCCTTTGTGGTTTCCGCCGGCTGCGACGCCGGCAAGCTGACTGCGACGGTGCAGACGATTTTCACGGAGTTGGGCCGCATCGCCCGCCGGCCGATTGCGCGTTCCGAGCTGCGCCGCGCGAAGGACTACTATGCGGGGCAGCTCGTGATGGGGCTGGAGGATACAATGGATCACATGCTGTGGCTGGGAGAGCAGGCCGTGACGGTCGGACGCGTCGCGCGTCCGGAGCAGCTCCTGGCGCATCTGGCCAAGGTGGGAGCACGGGAGATCCAGCGCGTCGCGCGTCAGCTCTTTGTGTCCCCCAAGATGCACCTGGCCGTCGTCGGCCCGCTCGCCGAAACCGAGGCGTCCAAGCTGTCCGGCCTCTGTTGGATATGATGAGTTCCCGTCCAGTTCTTGTTGCCCCCAGCCTGCTGGCCTGTGATTTCGGCCGGCTCGCCGATGAGGTGCAGCAGGTGCAGGAGGCCGGAGCCGATTGGCTGCACGTGGACGTCATGGACGGCCACTTCGTCCCCAACCTGACCATCGGCGCGGTGGTTGTTGAGGCGATCCGGCGTGTGAGCCGCATCCCGCTCGACGTCCACCTCATGATCAACCACCCGGAACAGTACGTGAAGGCGTTCGTTGACGCCGGATCCCACTACCTCACCGTCCATGTGGAGGCGCCAGGCTTGCGCACCGAGAGCGTGCTGGTCAGCACGCTGGAGACGATTCGCAAGCACGGGGCCCGCGCGGGCCTCTCGCTGCGGCCGCGCACGAGCGCCGACGCGCTCAAGCCGTTCCTGGGATCGCTGGATCTCATTCTCGTCATGAGCGTCGAACCCGGTTTCGGGGGGCAGGCGTTCATGCCGGAGATGATCCTCAAAGTCCGCCAGCTGCGGGAGTGGTTTGCGGGCGATCTGGCGGTGGACGGCGGCATCAACGCCCAGACTGGCCGGCAGATGCGGGACGCCGGGGCAAATGTGCTGGTGGCGGGCACGTACGTGTTTCACTCGACGTCGTACCACGAAGCGATCCGGTCGTTACGAAAATGACGATGCCGATTCGGTTTGGGACGGAGGGCTGGCGGGGAGTCATGGGTGAAGAGTTCACGTTTCACAATGTGCGTCTGGTCACCCAAGCGATTGCGGAGCATTTCCTATCGCCTGCGCGACGCCGTACGCGGCCGCCGACTGTTGCGGTAGGTTTCGACACCCGGTTTTTGTCGGACCAGTTCGCGCGGGCGGTGTGCGAGGTGCTTGCCGGTAACCGCATCCGCACGATCCTCTCCGACCGCGCAGTACCCACCTGCGCGGTCAGCCGCTGCGTGGTGGCCCATCGGCTTTCGGCCGGCATCGTGATTACCGCGAGCCACAATCCGCCGATCTACAACGGCATCAAGGTTAAGGAGGCGTACGGAGGTTCAGCGACCGTCGAGACCGTCGCGTCCATTGAGCGCCGCATCGGCCGCAGCCGGGTCAGGCGCGCGCCGTTTCAGGAAGCGCGCGCCGATGGCGTGATCCGTCAGGCGGACTTCCTGCCAGCGTTTGTGCAGGGCATCAGATCCTTCGTGGATCTTCCGGCCATTCGGCGCTCCTCCATTCACGTCATCGCCGATGCCATGCACGGCGCTGCGGATCGCCTCATCGAGACCCTGCTCGCCGGCGGCCGTTGCCGTATCGAGACCATCCGCGCAGAGCCCGATCCGCGCTTTGGCGGGCAGGCGCCGGAGCCGATCGCCTCGCATTTGATGCCGTTGAGCCGTGCGGTTCGGCGACACCGTGCCGATCTCGGGATTGCCAACGACGGGGATGCCGACCGTCTGGGCATCATCGGTCCGGACGGCCGGTGGCTGAATCCCGGCCAGGTGATGTGCCTTTTGTTGACGCATGTGGTCAAGACCCGGGGGGCTGCGGGGACCGTCGTCAAAACCGTTTCCAACACCATGATGATTAACCGGATCGCGGAGGCGTTGGGTCTGCGGCTGCTGGAGGTGCCGGTGGGGTTCAAACACATCGCGAAGCTGATGCGGGAGGACACCGTCCTCATTGGCGGCGAAGAGTCCGGCGGGATCGGGGTCCGCGGCTATTTGCCGGAACGGGACGGGATCGTCAACGGCCTGCTCGTGCTCGAAGCGATGGCGCATGCCGGCAAGACGCTCGCCGCCCTCTTACGCGAGCTGGAGCGGCGGTACGGCCGGTGGTTCTACGACCGCCGGGACCTTCATCTGACCATGCCGCAAGTGGAACGGCTCTTTCAACGACTGCGCACGTCGCCGCCCGACCGCATCGCGGGCATGCCGGTTGACGCCATCAACCGGCTCGACGGCGTCAAGCTGATCGGGCGCGATGAGAGCTGGCTCTTGTTCCGCCGTTCCGGGACGGAGCCGATCGTGCGGGTCTATGCGGAGTCGCCCGTGCGGCAGCGCCTGAGCCGTCTCTTGGACCTCGGGGTCCGGCTGACGAAGACCGCCTGACCGACGCGCCCCGCCTAACAGGATCGCATGGACCGAACACGGATTCGCAACTTTTGCATTGTGGCGCACAT
>JACQHS010000103.1 GCA_016198915.1 Candidatus Omnitrophota bacterium | reverse complement strand
GGCAAGGGTCGTCGTGTCGCCTACGTCCATGAAATTGGAGATGGCGGCAATCACACGGCGCATGATCTTGCCGGAGCGGGTCTTGGGGACTTTGTCAACGAATGCGATCTCGCGGGGCGCGGCGTGCGCGGCCAGGTTGTTCTTCACGAAGTCGGCGATCTCTTTCTTCAACTGGTCCGACGGCGCAAACCCCTTGCGCAGCGCCACGAACGCCTTGATGATGTGCCCGCGCACCTCATCGGGCTTGCCGATGACGCCCGCCTCGGCGACCGCCGGATGCGCGACCAGCGCGCTCTCCACCTCGAATGGCCCGACGCGCTCCCCCGCTGTCTTGATGACATCATCCGCGCGGCCCTGATACCAGAGATAGCCCTGCTCATCCTTGTACGCGCTGTCGCCGCTCACGTACCAGCCGGGGATGCGGAAATATTCCTGATACTTGGCCGGGTTCTTATAGATCTCTTTCATCATCGAGGGCCAGCCGGGTTTCACCACCAGCTGCCCGAGCTGTCCCGGCGGCAGCTCCTGCCCCTGGTCGTTGACGACCGTCGCGTAGGTGCCGGGGAACGGCTTGCCGGTGCAGCCAATGGGAAAATCTTTGCTGCGGTAGTTGCAGATCAGCTGCATACCGGTCTCGGTCATCCACCACGTTTCATGCGGGGCTAGGCCCGTGATCTTCTTGATCCACTTGAGCGCCTCCGGATTGAGCGGCTCGCCGACGCTACAGATGTGGCGCAGGCTCTTGAGATTGTATTTCTTCGGGATCATCTCCCCCGCTGACATCAGCATGCGGTAGGCGGTCGGGGCCGAGTACCACATCGTGACCTTGTAGCGCTGAATTGTTTCATACCACCGGTCCGGATCAAACCGGCCGCCAATCACAACACTCGAAATCCCCAGTGTCCACGGCCCATAAATTCCATACGACGTTCCCGTCACCCACCCCGGATCCGCCGTGCACCAAAAACAATCGTCATCGCGCAGGTCAAGCGCCCACTTCGCGGTTTGGTAGTGGCCCACCATCGCGTACTGCCGGTGCAACGCCCCCTTCGACTTCCCGGTTGAGCCAGAGGTGTAGTGAATGATGAGGCCATCGTCGATGGTGAGCCATTCCGGCTCGAGCCAATCCGCCGCCGTTGCCATCTCCTGCTCGAAGCTTACTTCATTGGCCGCGAGCGACCCGGCAGCGCCGACGAGGATGAGCCGTTTAAGATTCGGCAGCTTGGCCAGCGGGATGCGGTTCTTGAGCGCCGGCGTCGTGATACAGATCATCGCCTCGCTGTTGCCCAGTCGATCCTCGACCGCTTGCTCCATGAACGCCTCAAACAGCGGCACCGGAACCGCACCCACTCGGTTGATGCCGAGGATCACGATGTAGAGCTCCGGGGTGCGCGGCAGAAAGACGCCGATCCGGTCGTCCTTCGCAACACCCAGCCGCTTCAGGACGTGGCCAAAACGGCTGGTGAGCCGTTTGAGATCCTCGAAGGTGTACCGCTCATCCCGGCCGGCATAATCCGTATAGAGGAGGGCGACTTTTGTCTTGCGGGCGGAGGCGGCATGCCGGTCAACCGCCTCGTGGACGATGTTGACCTTGCCGGTGTGCGACCAGTCGAACTCCTTCTCCACGTCCTTCCAGTTGAACGTCTTGTAGGTCGCGTCGTAGTCCTTGAGGTTCGCGTCGATCGTCTTGGGCTTGCGCTCCCACTCGATTGTGACGGTTTCTTCCGTCGGCATCCTCTCACCTCAGTCCGCAAACACGTAGGTGCGCCGCTCAAGGCGCGCCGGCCGATTGACCTGCACAAGCCACCAGTAACTGCCCAGCAACAACGCGACACTGACCGCCGTGCCGCCAGGAAACGGCAGCGCGACCCACAGCCCCGCGGCGATGATGTTGACGAGCGCCAGCGGCAGGAGGAATTTCCAGGCCAACCCCATGAGCTGATCGACCCGCAGCCGCGGAAACGTCCCGCGCAGCCAGACCAGGACGAACACGAGCGCATAGGTTTTTGCGAAAAACCAGATCCAGGATGGGATCGGCTCGGTACGAAACAGCAGACCTGAACCTAGGATTGTGACAGCGCCGATGCCGCGCAGCACCAGCGGCAGTGTTGCGGCGGTCCCAACGACGATCGTCAGCAGCAGCGCCAATATCCAATAAGGAACCGCCGGACCGTGCCAGCCTCCGAGAAACAGTGTGACGGTGAAGGCGCAGACCGCGAACGATTCGAGAAACTCCGCCATGTACCAGAGCGCGAACTTCATCCCGCTGTATTCGGTATGGAAACCGCCGACGAGCTCCGACTCCGCCTCCGGCATGTCAAACGGCGTGCGGTTGACCTCGGCGATGCCGCTCATGAAGAATATGGCTGCGGCGATGAAGCCCCAGGGTGTAAAGAGAAACCAGCGGTCCGCTTGGGCTTCCACGATGTCCACTAGCGAGAGACTGCCGACCACCATGATGACGACCACCACGGAGAGCACGCCGGGCACTTCGTAGGAGATGATCTGCGCGACGCTCCGCATGGCGCCCAGAATCGAGAACTTGCTGCGAGAGGCCCAGCCGCCCATGAAGATCGCGTAGGAGCTCACCGCGCTGATCGCGAGGATGTAGAGCAGGCCGACGTTCAGATCCGCGGCGATCATGTTGCGCCCGAAGGGCATGACGGCGAAGAGCAGGATCGCCGGCACGACCGCAACGATCGGCGCCAGCAGGTGCAGCAGCGGGTCCGATCCGCGCGGCACGATGTCCTCCTTGATGAGCATCTTGAGTCCATCGGAGAGTGGCTGCAATAATCCATACGTGCCGACCCGGTTCGGACCGAATCGGTTCTGCATCCGGGCGATGATTTTGCGCTCCAGCCACGTGAGGTACATCATGATGACGGGTGCCACGGCGGCGATCGCGCCGATGGCGATCAGCATGGAGATCCACGGGATGGTCCACTCCGGGAGGACGCGCCGCGCGACATTCAACACCGCGTTGGTCGCGTTCACAAAAATCTGATCCAGCGAACTCATGCCGCAGGGGGGGGTGGAATTTGGGGCTGGGCTTTGGCGTGTTTGGCTGCCAGCCGGGCGTCCACTACGGAGGCTTCGGTCGGCTTGATCTTCTGGAAGTACTCGTTGGACCTGAGGAGTGTCTCCTTGTTGTACACCATCGACTCGTAGCGATCGGTCGCTGCCATCTCGTACTGGTTGTCCATCTCGATCGCATCAAATGGACACACATCGACGCAGATCCGGCACGACATGCAGATGGACGTGTCGATGTCGAATGCCACCGGAAACGTCCGGCCATGCGCCTTGACCGGCCGTCCCTGCTCATCCTTGGCCGGCCCCACAATATGAATGCACTGCGGCGGGCATTCCACCTCGCAGATCTTGCACGCGACGCAACGCAGATTATCCGGTGTCTTGTCGTAGACGAGAAACGGGAAATAGCGGAAGCGCTCGTGGTGCTGCTGCTTCACATCGGGATACTCGATGGTGACCAGTCCGTTGGTGACCGGGATCCCCACGACCCGAAGCAGCGCGCGGCCCCAGGGGTACGT
>JACQHS010000007.1 GCA_016198915.1 Candidatus Omnitrophota bacterium | reverse complement strand
TTCCTCCTCATGAATTCTCACATCGATCGTCGGCAGCTGCCGCAGCTGGTTGAGCACCTCCAGGCCCCGGCGGCCCCGGCTGCGCTTGATGGGATCGGTGCTGTCCGCCACGGTCTGCAGCTCCTTCAGGACGAACCGGGGCACGACGAGGCGGCCCTCAATGAACCGCGTCTTGCAGAGGTCCAGCAGGCGGCCGTCAATGATCGCGCTCGTATCGATGAGGTAGGCTTCTTCCCCGCGGTCGCGTCGCGAGAGCCGGACGTACGGGATGATGACGCTGAACTCATCACGGCCGCGCAGCGCCATCGTCATCCCCAGGTAGCAGAACGCCCACGTCATGACGACCCGGATGATGGCAATCGTCCCGGAATCGAACGGGATTAGGGTAATCGCGTCGGCGACGAGCTTGGCCATGATCAACCCAAACAGCAGGCCGAACACCGCCGCCGAGAAGCCCCGCACCGAGACCCGCCCGATCCGGTGGATCACCGCCTCAATCAGGACGAGGACCGCTCCTGCCCCTGCCCCGACCACCACGCGCAGCCAGAACGGGAAGTCCACCGCCCGTCCCACGAGCTGAGAACCCAGCAGAGCGCTAATGACGACGAAGCCGATCCGCACATACCGCAGATCCATGGCGATAACTCCTATGAAGGTGTAATAAAGACGGGTGACGAAATAACCAAATTCCAAATCCCAAGCACCAAATAAGCACCAAGCTCCAAGCACCACATTCCAAACGTTTGGTGCTTGGAATTTGGAGTTTGGAATTTATTTGGAATTTGGAAATTGGTGCTTGGTGCTTTCGTCATGTTATTCCAGCGCCTTCGAAACCGCGTCGCGGACGTGGCGAACCGTCACGACCTCGATGCCTTCGACGGGAGCCAACCCGCGCTGAGCGGCGACGAAACAACGCGCAAACCCGACGCGCTTAGCCTCATGCAGCCGTTGCAGCACATTGGTCACTGGGCGGACCTCCCCGGTCAGCCCCACTTCGCCGACGGCTACATCGCCTTTCCGCGTGGGACGCTCCTTCAGGCTGGAGGCGATGGCGATCGCAACGCCCAGGTCGGCGCCCGGCTCAAGCAGCCGCACGCCGCCCAAGGAGGATACAAACACGTCCTGCTGGCTCAGCTGATGCAGCCCCACCCGCCGCTCCAACACCGCCAGCAGCATCGAGAGACGGTTGAAATCCACGCCGGTGGTGCGGCGGCGCGGCAGGCCGATCCCGCAGGGGCTGGTCAACGCCTGGACCTCCACCAGCAGCGGCCGGCTGCCCTCCAAGCTGACCGTCACGATGCACCCCGGCACCGGCTCGGTGCGGTCGCTCAAAAACAGCTCCGAGGGATTCGCCACCTCGACGAGCCCCTCCGCCGTCATATGGAAAACCCCGAGTTCATAAGTGGCCCCGAACCGGTTCTTGGTCGAGCGCAGGAGACGGAAGCCGCTGGTGGGCTCCCCTTCGAAGTACAACACGGTATCGACGAGATGCTCGAGCGCTTTCGGACCCGCCAGAAAGCCTTCCTTGGTCACATGGCCGACGAGCAGCAACGCGCGCTGGCTCTCTTTGACCTCGCGGATCAACTCGTAGGCGCAGGCCCGCACCTGCCCGATGGATCCGGGGGCGGAGCTGAGCGCGTCCGTTTCGATCACTTGAATGGAATCCACGATCACCACGTCCGGTTTCAGCTGCTTCACCGCTTCGAGGATGACCTCCAGCTGGGTGTGGGCGAGCAGATGGACCGCGCAGGTGCTCAGCCCTAACCGTGTGGCGCGCAGCTTGGTCTGGCGCAACGATTCCTCTCCGCTGACGTACAGGATCGTGTGGGGCTTGGCCGCGAGCGACCCCGCCATGCTCAGCAGCAGCGTGGATTTGCCGATCCCCGGCTCACCGCCCACCAGCGTCACCGACCCGGGCACGAGCCCGCCGCCCAGGACGCGATCAAATTCCTTGAGGCCGGTGGCCACACGGGAGGCATCCTCGAGCGACACGTCCGCAAGCGCCGTCGGGGTGACCATGGACAGCGGGGCGGCCTGACGCGTCGAAGCCTGCTCGACGATTTCCTCAACCATGGAGTTCCAGGCCCCGCAGCCGGGACAGCGGCCGGTCCATTTGACGGACTGCTGCCCGCACTGTTGGCAGACGTAGAGGGTCTTCAGCTTCGGCATGCCGCAAGCCTATTGCAGGTTCGAATGTTACGGCTGCACTTACTTGTCTTTCTTCCGAACGAGGAGCTTCCAGGGATGGGCGCGGAGGTCGTCGACTAACAACACCATGCGCTGGTAGAGGTCATCGCTGAAGAGCAGCTTGCCAAGATTGCCTTCTCCCGATTCGGCATAGGTCATCGCGATATTGAGCCGCTCACCCAACGCCTTCCAATGCCGGGTCGCGTCACGCGCCTCCTGCAACGCTTCCTTGAGATACGTGCGGGCTTCCAGATCTCCGACGAGATTGTTCACCCCTTGGAGGGTCTGCTTCAGCTCGTTGAGGACTTCGCTGGAGCGCTCGATCACGTCCTCGGTTGAGACCGGCGGTTTGCCGACGAGCTGGCCGTCCGGTTCCACGA
>JACQHS010000102.1 GCA_016198915.1 Candidatus Omnitrophota bacterium | reverse complement strand
TGTCAGGACAGAGCATCGCGGCGGTTTCGGCCATGAAGTGCACGCCGCAGAAGAGGATCGCCTTGGCAACCGTGGCCTTCGCTTTCTGCGCCAGCCCCAGCGAGTCGCCGACAAAGTCGGCCACGTCCTGGATCGCCCCCTCCTGGTAGTTATGCGCCAGGATGACCGCGTCCCGCTCCTGCTTCAAGATCTTGATCTTCTCCTTCAGGAGCGTGTAATGCGCCGGCTCATGGCCGTTGGTGTGGCCGTTCGTGGCGTGTCCGTTGGTCTGCATGGCGTCAAAAGGGGACGATGATGCCCTTCTCCTGCAGTTTGACGACCTTCGGCTCGGTGAAGGTATAGAGCCGCGCCGGCCGCTGCCGGCCGTTCACCTTGAACTCCTTGGTGCCTTCCAGGATGTTGAGCTGGAGCATCTTGCGCCGGAAATTCCGCTTGTCCAGCCGCTGGCTCAGGATGACCTCGTAGGCGCCCTGCAGTTCGGTCAGCGTGAACTCCTTCGGCAGCAGCTGGAAGCCGATCGTCGTGTAGTTCAGCTTGTTGCGCAGCCGCTCCAGCGCGTAGTCCACGATCCGCCGGTGGTCGAACGCCAGCTCCGGCAGCCGCTTGACCGGAAACCAGTCCGCCTGCGACACCCGCTGGCGGGCCTTGAGCTGGAACTGCTGCCAGTTGACCAGCGCGTAGTACGACACGGTAATGACCCGGCCCCGCGGATCGCGGTTCGGCTCGCCGAAGGTATAGAGCTGCTCCAGGTAGATGTTGCCGATGTTCGTCTCTTCCTGCAGCTCGCGCAGGGCGGCGTCGTCCACCGATTCCTCCGGCCCGACGATCCCGCCGGGCAGGGCCCACGCCCCGCGGTAGGGCGGCTGCTGGCGCTTGACCAGCAGCACCTTGAGCGTCCCTGCCTGAATGGTAAAGAGCACGACATCGACGGCGATGGCGTGCTTGGCAAATCCGTTGGACGAATGGCTGGATGACATTAAGTGTATGTCCTACACTAATAAAATATAGTGTAAGACATACACTTTGTCAAGGAGAAATCAGGTGGGACTGGCGAGTTCCTGCTGGTAGGCGGCCAGGACGACCTGGCCGACGGCTTTCCTGGTGTCATCACTCAGGGTCACCACATGGTCGTACCACTTGCCGTCCTTGCCGAGCTGGCGCGGCATGCTGACGAACAGGCCCTTCTTCCCCGCGACGACCCGCAGCCCTTTCAATAGGAACAGGTCGCCGACGGCTAGGTCGCAGTAGGCCTTGACGGACCCGCTGCCCTCAAACTTGACCAGCCGTTTCACCAAAAACTCAGCCGCTGCAGTTTCCATCCACCCCTCCTAGTAGTTTTCAGTAATCGTCGTCTGTTGTGAGAAATACCCGCCGGTGAACCCATCAACCAACGCCGTGAGCTCCTGCAGCCGCAGCTCCTTCTCCAGCAGCGCCTGCTGGTCGCTGGGCGGTGCGGTCAGCAACGCCACCTGCAGCCGCCGCCGCTCGAAGTAGGTCCGCGTGACCTCATTGACGAGATCGTCACGTAGCTGCACCATCAGCTTGGAGCGCACGTCGATCGAGGTCTGATCGGGATTCCAGATCAGCTCCCCGAGATCCCAGGTCACCGAGACATCGAGGCTCGAGTCCCGATCCTGGGTCGTGAGAAGTTGGTAATTGGGAAACGTCCCCTCGTCAATACGGCTGTCACGCGAACGGTCATGGTCCATTCCAATATCCACCTTCGGCAAGATCGCCTTGAGCGCAGCCTGACGACGCCAGCGCCGGATCTTCTCGGGATGGACCTCGGCATAGCGGATCGCGGCAGCCTGGACTTGCGCGATGGTGGGCTCATAGGTGAAGTTAGCCAGCAGCTCCTGAGGGGTGGGCGATGCGCTATCGCTGAATTCGTTCGGCCCAACGACCGCGCGATAGAGCCCTTGCGCTGTCGCGGCCCAGAGGTAATGCGCCGAGGACGCCAGGTCATGGACCGCTGTGATGGCCAACCCGCGGGTGGTCATCTCCCACTGCTCTTGCTCAACGTCGCAGCGCGCGACGCCGCGGGAAGTCGCCGCATAGACGGCCAGCGGCGAGCGCCGCTGGAGCAGGAGGCGAGAGAGGGCTGTGGACTCAAGACCGGTGGAAGACAGCCGCCGCCATGTGGCGCCGTCATCGAGGCTCACCTGGAGGCCTCGAGTCGTGGCAAGGTAGAGCGTGGACGGACGCTGAGGATCCACCGCGAGGGCGCTGAGGCGGTGGAGAGAGCCGTCGTCCTCACCCGCCTCTAGGTGCTCCGACTCCTCCACCCCCGCTTCCTCAGCGTCTGACACGCCGCCGGTGATGCCAAAGCGCCGCTGCCACTGTCCGTTTGACCAATCGCCGAACCATACTTCCTGATCCGTCAGCAGGTATAGATGGTCCGGATTTCTGGAATCGAACGTCACGTACCGAAGGCTCCCAATGGTCATCGGCAGGCTCACCGTGCGCCATTGGTGCCCGCCGTCAGAACTCATGAACAGCCCGCCCTGCGTCCCAAGAAATACCATCTCGTTGCGCTGGGGATGGAAGGCGACGACCGTGCTGCGCGCTTCACCCTCGCCTGCACCACGAAGCAGCCGTGCCCAGTGGGCGCCGTCGTCGAAGGAGCCATAGAGCCCCTGATCGGTGGCCAGCAGCAACGTCGCAGGCACAGCGCCGCTGACAGCCACCTCGATGGCCGCCACCTGGGCCGGAAGCCGGAATGATTCCTGCCAGGTACGGCCCTCATCCGACGACACGTAGACAGCGCGCGGGCTGGCCGCAACGATCCGCTCCGGGTGACCGGGGTCGCTCGTGACGTCAATGAAGGACGTGCCACTTCCTCCGGTGCGCACCAGCTCCCACGGAGCCGTCTCACCTCTGGCGGTTCCCACCGGCCAGAGGGATGCGACAACCAATACCCACAGATGACGTTTCAGATACATGCACCCTCCCGATGTTGACGTGGCCCTTCCGACATCGCACAATCCGATTGAAGCACGTTGAATGCCAACCCCGAATTGGGAACGTTTCCCTTTTCCCAATAGTCCAATAGGGTGTGTTAAAAGAATGGGGACGTTTCCATTTCCGAAAAATAGAAACGTCCCCAATATGATTTCGGTGAGCTAGGACTTCAAAATGGCGTGATCAGCGTCGAGAATTCCCAACGGATGATATCCCAGTCACCACCTTGCCGAATGCCGGGGATACTAGGTACACTTATGATTAGGCGCGTTCTGCGTCCCGCCTCTGGCGGGACTTGGCAAAGCCTGCGAAAGCGGGCGACGCAAAGCTAAAGGGCCCTCAGCTCTCTCGGATAGAGTCGGGCAGCCAGTTGCCAGAACGAATGAATGCCCGTTCTCTCTCTTGAGAGAGAACGGGATTTTTTATGACGTCCATACACGTGAAGACGTGAAGACGCAGAGGAGGTGAGGTGAATGAAGCGCGTGGTCAGGATCATCGCGCTCAGCGGGGTACTCGCCTGCGCGTCATTTCAGCTGGCAGCCGCAGAGGAGGGCAGTAATCAAGGGCATAATAGCGACGCCGGTCCGACGAGACTGCAACAACTCTTCC
>JACQHS010000100.1 GCA_016198915.1 Candidatus Omnitrophota bacterium | reverse complement strand
CGGCGGGGTAAACGACATGGTGAGGCGGAAGGGGACGTGGTCATTCGCCAAGCGCTGAAACCGCTCCAGCAGCGGCAGGTACGTTTCGGTGATCGCCTCAAACAGCCACCGCTCCTCAAGAAACTCCGGATGCTCGGGGTGACGGATAAACGGCAGGTGCGTGTGCAAGACGAGGGCCAGCATCCCGCGCGGGGTCATGACGACGTCCTCGGCGGTGATTGGTGCAAGGCGGCTTTCGTCTTCGTAGCGTCAGGCGCCAACGACCCGGCCCAGGCCAGCGACACGACCGGGGTCACCGTGCGCGTCTGGCGGCCATCCGGCGAGGTCACCTCAATCGTGATCGTCTGGGAGCCGGGTGGGAGTGCTAGGCGCAGGGTGAACGTGCCGTCTTTGCGGAGGCTCACCCGCTGGCCTTGAATGATGACCGTCGAGCGCGGTTCTGTCGCTCCATGGATGACGAGATCCGTGTCGACCCGGCACCAGAATCCCCGCACGGCAGCGGGCTTGCCCGGTCCCATCAAGCCCGGTGAGGCCCAATTCCCGGAAAAGAGCTGCTGCGGCATCAAGCGGGTCCAGCCGGAAGGGCTGGAGCCGCCCACCCCGGTCGCAGCACCAAACAGTTTCCAATAGGCCTCATCAGACGTCATCCAGGCTTCGTCGATGATGCCGGATGGTCCAAAGCGGGGTGTGACCACGCGGTTGGAACGCGCCAAGAGGAGGAACCGTCCGCTCTGGGTCAGCAGGCCGACGTCGACGATGAAGGCGCTGTCCGGGGCATTCGTCTGGATGTACCAATTCGTCGCCAAACCGGAGAGGTTGATGTCAAACGACCGGTTCGCCGGCTGCGAGGGAAACTCCACTCCGGTCACGTCGTACACGCGCAGGATGGATTGCAGCTCCGCGACCTCGCGGGGTTGCAGTTGGTTGCGCGCCGCGCGTTCCGTTTCGGGCCGGATTTCCCAATACGCGAAGAGCCACCACGGGTCCTTCACCATCAGCAGGATGCGGTCATCCCCGTAGCCGTTGGGGATCGAGAACTGATCTTCCCGTCCCGGCGCAGGGGCGGGTGCGGCGGGTGCCCACGCAGCCGCTGGCGGCGTCTCGTACGGGACCTGGGTCGAGAACGCCGGCGGCGCTGGAGGACGTGCGGCCGGCGCCCTCTGGCGCGGGGCCGCGGAGGGAGTTGTGGCACGCGCGACCGGAGCGGTTCGACGAGCTTGTTTCGTGGGACCGCGGGCGGGCTTACGGACGGTGGAACGCTTCGGAATGGGGGGAAGAGACGACCGCGTTCGCCGAGTGACCGACGAACGTCCTGCAACCCGCCGGGAAGATTCCCTGCGCGCCATCCGTGCCGCCTCCGGGAACTTTCACGATAAGACGCCTCACGGCGACTATTATAGCCTGTCCTTACAACCCCGCAAACTGGAAAAATCCTGGCAGGTCTCACGAACTTCCGGTCCGCCAGCCTTCACGGATCAGGGCGATGAGCGAGCGACGAAACGTCCGTGTGGACACATAGCCCAGCGCGATGACGAGGTAGCCGATCCCAAGGATGGTGCGAATCTCCGGCGTGGGAAAGACGAACTGCAGCACAAACAGCCCCAACAGCACAATCGCTTCCCAAAACCCGAAACTCAAATTCGCCAAGATGACGAGCGCTAAGAGCGACTGGGCGGCCGTCAAGAAGATTTCCTCGGCCTGCCGGCCGTCCAGCACCATCGGCTGCAAGTGACCGCCGGAAATGGAATAGACGAGCGGCAGCATGCCCACCAGCAGCGTCCATTGATTCACTTTGGACGAGACGAGCGTGCCCAAGCCGGCGGTTGGGTTGCGGCGCAGGGCGAAGATGATCGCGACGACAAACTCCGGCGACTCGGAGGCAAGTGGAGCCAGCCATTGGATGAGGATGAATTCCTCAATCCCCAAACGCCTGGCATTATGGAGGAGGCCGTTGGCAAACGGCTCCGCCGAGATGAAAATCGCATAGGCCGGCAGCAGAAAGAGAAACACCGTCACCGCCCGCCGCCACGTGCGCGGCAGGAGGGCCAGCCGTTCCGACGGTCCGGCCAGCCCGGGCTGCTCGATATGTCCGCGGCTGGCCTTGCGGATATAGATGAGGAACAAGCCGATGAAAAAGAGCGTATCCCAGATGGACAGGGTGCGCTTGAGCGGAATGATGAACGCGTAGGCCGTCGCCACCAACAGCGTCAGGATTTCTAAGCGGTGGCTCGGCGTCAGTTCAATCGCGCGCTTGCGCGTCACCGCCCAGTAAACCAGGAGTACCGACGACCAGCCCATCCCGATGAGCAACCGGTTCGCCCCGGTCATGTTCGCCGCCGCATACGCCGTGTAGGCGGGGTCTTTGGCCGCGGTCCAGGCCAGGTACATGTCCACGGCGTATTCGGGCAGCACGGCCACCAGCGCGAGAAAAGCCAGTGCTAGCGCCTGCGAGATTTCAAGTTGGGCAAGCTCCGCCGCCCAGGACAGGAGTGCTGCGGATCCGAAGATGGCCAGACCCGGAAGAACGGTGTCCCAGACAGGACCTAAGGTTCCTGGCACGACGTGATGAATGATCGCCCACTGGCCAGCGAGCGCGAGGGCGATGGCAAGGAGGACGTAATCTCTGAAGAGTGCGAAACGGGGAAAACGCTGCGTCAGCTCACCACATCCCCAACGACCGGCTCGACTTTGACACCCTTCTTTTCCAAGAACGCCACGGCTTTCTGCAGGCTGTCTTCGGAGCCTTCCAGTTCCAGCGTCACTTCGCCGACGCTCTCCGTGACGCGAGCACGCCGGATGTTCGGGACGACCGAGTACTCCTTGGCCATCATGTAGATGACAGGTTCCTTGATGAGGTGCTGCGGAAAGATTAACGTCACCTGCTTCTTGGCCATGCTCCCTCCTGTTGGACTTCCACACAGATTGGGTGTTCTATCGCCACGGGCTGGCGGATCGTCGGGACATCTCCGCAGACGGCGCACGCGGGATCGCGCCGCACCGGAACTTCCCGCCAACGGCTCGCCACCCCCTCAAACACGAGCAGTCGATTCGCCAGCCCCTCGCCGATGCCCAGCAGCGCCTTCAGCGCTTCGTGCGCCATCAGGCTGCCGACGATGCCGGCGGCCGAACCGACCACGCCGGCCTCCTGACAACTGGGAATCTCGCCGGCCGCCGGCGGCTCGGGAAACACGCACCGAAAGCAGGCGCTCTGCCGCGGCCGGATCACCATCACCTGCCCTCGGAATCCCACGACACCGCCGTACACGAGCGGGGTCCCGGAGAGGACGCACGCATCGTTCACCAGGTAGCGGGTCGCCACATTATCAGAGCCGTCGAGCACCAGATCATAGCCGCGCACGAAACCCAGCACCGTTTCTGCCTGAATGCTGCCGTGAATCGCGGCCACCTCCACGTCAGGATTCAGCCGGCTCAGTCGTTGTGTGGCGGCATCGCTCTTCGACCGGCCGACATCCTCTGTGCCATAGAGGATTTGCCGGTGCAGATTGCTGAGTGCGACCGCCTCGCGGTCGATGATCCCGAGTTTCCCGACGCCGGCCGCCGCCAAGTACAGTGCGGCGGGCGAACCGAGTCCGCCAGCACCGACGATGAGTACCGATGACCGCCGCAACGTTTCCTGTCCTTTAACACCCACCTCGGGCAGGATCAATTGGCGACTATATCGTTGAATTTGATCTTTCGAAAGACTCATGAATCAACAACTAACCTCCGGCGATGGCTGGGATAATCGAAACCTCATCTCCTGCTTTCACAGCAGTTTGATCACCCTGCATAAAACGAATGTCTTCTTCATTCACAAACACGTTCACGAACCGGCGCAGCTTGCCCTGCTCATCGCAGATGCGCTCCTTGATGCCGGGATAGCGCTTCTCGAGATCGAACAGCAGGTCGCTCACCGTGCTGCCGTCGCACTGCACCTCGGCCTGCCCATTCGTCAATCGCTGCAGCGGCGTCGGAATCCTCACGGTCACTGCCATAGGCGCTCCTCCCTCTTCCTTCTACCTGCTACCTTCCAGGCACCATCATTTCTGACGCACCGACACATCGGCCAGCTGCGACGCAAGCTCTGACTCAAACGAGGCCAAGGTCGGCTTGATGCGCGCCGCCTGGCCCAGCCGGTTCATTAACGGTTCCTGCGTTTTGAGCCCATTGCCAGTGATGCAGATGACGATGGATTCATCCTTGGGGATGATGCCCTGCTCGATGAGTTTTTTGGCGGCGGCCGCGGTAACCCCGCCCGCGGTCTCGGTAAAGACGCCTTCGGTCTCCGCCAGCAGCTTCATGGCCTCGATGATCTCGTCATCGGTGACCGCCTCGGCCCAGCCGCCGGATTCGAGGACGGTCTTCGTGGCGTAGTAGCCGTCGGCCGGGTTGCCGATGGCGAGCGACTTCGCGATCGTGTTGGGCTTGACCGGCTTGACGATGTCAGACCGCGCCTGAATCGTATTGACGATCGGTGAACAGCCGGCGGCCTGGGCGCAGTAGAGCTTGGTGGAGGCGTCCTCGAGCAGACCCAGCCGTTTCAATTCTTTGAACGCCTTGGCGATCTTGGTGATCAATGAGCCGCCTGCCGCCGGAACCACGATGTGCTGGGGCACGCGCCAGCCCAGCTGCTCGGCGATCTCAAACCCGTACGTCTTGGAGCCCTCGGCGTAGTAGGGCCGGATGTTGATGTTCACGAACGCCCACGGGTACTTGGCGCCGATCTCGGCGCACAGCCGGTTCACCTCATCGTAGGTGCCTTCGACCGCCACCAGGGTGGGGCGGTAGATGAGCGAGCCGATGATCTTGCCCATCTCCAGATCCGCCGGGATGAAGATGTAGCGCTTCAGGCCCGCACGCGCGGCGAGTGCGGCGACGGAGTTGGCAAGGTTACCAGTCGAGGCGCACGCAACGGTATCAAACTCCAGCTCTTTGGCCCGGGTGAGGGCGATGGAAACAACCCGGTCCTTGAAGGAGAGTGAGGGGTGCGAGACAGAGTCATCTTTGATGTAGAGCTCCTCCACCCCCAGCGCCTCGGCCAACCGCTCGGCGCGAAACAGCGGGGTGAAGCCGGAAAAGAGCCCGACCGTCGGATCGCCTTCGATCGGGAGCAACTCACGGTAGCGCCACAGCGATTTCGGGCGAGCGGCCAGCGCGGTTTTCGTCAGCACGCGGCGGATGGCGTCGTAGTCATAATCCACCTCGACGCCGCCGAAGCAGTACTCACACACAAAGACGACCTCTTTGGGATAGAGGCGGCCGCACTCTCGACACTTCAATCCGATCATATAGCTCATTGGAGGAGAGTCCGTTTGCGGACGAGCAGGCGGACCCCGGGGCTGGCCGGCTCACTGACGACGATCTCATGGCCGTCCGCCCGCAGCCCAAACGGGATGCTGCGCAGCGGCTCGCCCTCATCGAGGTAGAGCTCCAGCACCTGGTTCTCCGCCATGGCCTGCAGCTGCTCGCGCGCCTTGGCATAGCCGGCCACCCGCTCAATGCCTCGCAGGTCCAATGATTGATCCACCTGTAGTTTGACCGACGCTGGATCGCTCATTGGCAACTCCAAGCACCAAATTCCAAATCCCAAGCACCAAATAAGCACCAAGCTCCAAGCACCAAATTCCAAACACGGGTTTGGTGCTAGGAATGAGGAGCTTGGAATATGTTTGGAAATTGGGATTTGGTGCTTGGTGCTTCCGTTGACATGTTGATTACCACTTAGCTTTCAAAATACGGTTGAATGCTCAAGTACCGCTCGCCGGTATCCGGCAGGACCGTCAGGACGGTCTTGCCCGCCCCCAGCGCTTTGGCGACTTTGAGCGCCGCCCAGCACGCGGCTCCCGCCGAGATGCCAACGAAGATCCCTTCTGTCTTCGCCAGCCGCGCGGCCGCCGCGTGGGCGTCCTCTTCAGAGACTGTTATGATCTCATCAATCACCGCACGATTCAAGACATCAGGCACAAAGCCGGCGCCGATGCCCTGGATCATGTGTGGACCAGGCGAGCCGCCGGAAAGCACCGGCGAGCTCCTCGGCTCTACGGCCACAATTTTGATCTGCGGATTGCGCTTCTTGAGCACTTCTCCAACTCCGGTGATGGTCCCGCCGGTCCCGACCCCGGCGACGAACGCGTCCAGCTCGCCGTCGGTGACGCGCAGGATCTCCTGCGCGGTCGTGCGCCGATGCACCTCCGGGTTGGCCGGGTTGTTGAACTGCTGGGGGAGAAACGCCCCCGGCGTCTTCTTGGCCAACTCCTCCGCCCGCTTGACCGCCCCGATCATGCCGTCCTTCGCCGGTGTGAGCACCACCTGGGCACCGTAGCCCTTGAGGATTTGGAGGCGCTCAGCGCTCATGGTCTCCGGCATCGTCAGGATCAGCTTGTAGCCCTTCACGGCGCACACCATGGCCAGGCCGATGCCGGTGTTGCCGCTCGTCGGTTCCACGACCGTCGCGCCGGGTTTCAAGACCCCCTTCGCCTCGGCATCCTCGATCATGGCAAGGCAAATCCGGTCCTTGACGCTGCCACCGGGGTTGAACGATTCCAGTTTCGCCAAAACCGTCGCCATTCTGGGCTCCACCATTCGACGCAGGCGGACGATCGGGGTATTCCCGATGAGCTCCAGAATGTTCTCTGCAACCTTATGATGCTTGACTGCGTTGGTCATGGTGCCTGGCCTGGTTGCAGCGTCAGGTGGCCCGGCGATGCGCCCTGAACACGATGCCCGCGCTCGCGTGCCCACGCCAGCACATCCTGTTTCACATCGTCGGCGTTGTAGGACACATCCAGCGTCGATCCGTTGGCCAACCCAGCGACGGCTTTCGCGACGACGGCGAGCGCCTGCGCGCAGGTCATATCTCGAACGTCGACCGTGACAGCCGGCAGCGATGCCATTATAACGGGTTCTTCCTCAATTCGCTGGCCGTCGATGCGGTAGCTCTTGAACACCGGCTGCGCCCGGTCTTTGAGCGAAACCAGTACGTAGGATACGTCGGGCGACAGCGCCAGGCTCACGTCAACCGACGAGGGATAGGCCGCGCTTGCCGTATGGGAATGATAGATCGCCGCCAGCCGCTGGCCGCGGCTGCGCATCTGCTTCTCGACCTGCAACTGCTCCTTAGGGTCCATGCTGTAGCCGATCGGGCTGTCCTCCACGTTGCGCATGGGGTAGACATGGACGATCGCCCCTCCGGCCGCAGCGGCCGCCAGCAGTCCGCAGGCCTCCTTCGGATGCGCCTGCTGGCAGTGCGCAACGATTTCGTCACGAATGCGCGCGGGAATGGCCAAGGGCGAGACCATCACGCCGCAAGCCCCCACCGCACCCACACCCTGTACTGGAGCCATTTGAACACGGCGTCAACGGCGATGCCGATTCCGGCGATCAGCACCATCAGGGCCAGCAGCGCGTTCATGTCCTGCGTCTTCACAATCTGATTCAGCAATCCGCCAAGCCCGCTCACCGAGGTGAACAGCTCGCCGGCCATCAGCGCGCGCCACCCGAACGCCCAGGCCAGACGCAACCCATCCATGATCTTGGGAATGGCCGCCGGCACGACGACGAACCAGAAATACCGCCAGCCGCGCGCGCCCATCGTCTTGGCGGCCCGCGCAATGAGCGGAGGCACTTCGCGAATGCCGGTGTCGGTCTCGACGATGACCACCCCGACCGCCCCGAGCAGGATCGTGAAGACGACCGCCCGTTCGGTCATGCCGAACCACAGGATGGACAGCGGCACCCAGGCCGCTCCGGGAATCGCGTGGAT
>JACQHS010000101.1 GCA_016198915.1 Candidatus Omnitrophota bacterium | reverse complement strand
GCGGCATCTCGACAAGCTCATTGAGCTGGCGGAAAAAGAAATCCAGCGCACCCGGTGGATGCCGCCGTTTCACCGGCTCGCCTTGTTCTACCATCACCGCTTGACGACTGCGCGACAGCTCTACGTCGGCACGTACCGGCGCAATCTCATTGCACCCTTTCGTGAGCTGAGTGAGCGGGGGTATCTTGAACCGATCGCCTCAGCGGCGACCCACGGCTTTTTACCGCTCATGAACGAGCAGCCTGCCGCCGTGCGCGCTCAGATCGCCGTGGGGGCACAAGCGTTTGAGCAGGCGTTCGGCCATCGGCCGGTCGGGTTGTGGCTGCCGGAGTGCGGCTATCATCCGGGGCATGAAGCGTTCCTGAAAGAATTTGGGATTCGGTACTTCCTCATGGATGCCCACGGGATCCTCTTCGGCGCACCGAGGCCCAAATACGGGGTGTATGCTCCGGTGTTTTGCCCGAACGGGGTCGCGGCCTTCGGGCGGGATTTGGAGTCGTCGAAGAGCGTGTGGAGCGCGGAAGAGGGCTACCCGGGCGATTTTGAGTATCGGGAGTTCTACCGCGACGTCGGCTTCGATCTGGACTACGACTACGTGCGGCCGTACCTCAACGGCGACGGGGCTCGGCTGAACACCGGCATCAAATACTACCGGATTACGGGCAAGACGAACGACAAACAGCCGTACGATCCGGACAAGGCCCTCGAGAAAGCCGCCCAGCATGCGGGCAACTTCATGTTCAACCGGGAAAAGCAGGTGGAGTTCCTGCGCAGTGTCATGGACCGCCAGCCGATCATCGTCAGCCCCTATGACGCGGAGCTGTTCGGCCACTGGTGGTTTGAGGGGCCGGATTGGCTGGAGTTCCTCATCCGCAAGATCCACTTCGACCAGAAGGCGATCGCGTTGGCGACACCGTCCGAGTACCTCCAGCAGCATCCGACGAACCAGAGGCTTTCGCCGTCGATGTCGAGCTGGGGCCACGGCGGCTATAATGACGTCTGGCTCAACGGCTCCAACGACTGGGTCTACCGCCACCTCCACAAGATGGCCGAACAGATGACGCAGGCGGCCAACGCCCATCCGCGTCCCGACGGCCTGACGCATCGGGCGCTCAACCAGATGGCGCGCGAGCTGCTCCTGGCCCAGTCCTCCGACTGGGCGTTCATCCTCAAGACGCAGACCCACACCGCCTACGCCTATCGTCGCCTGCGCGACCACATGAGTCGTTTCAGCTATCTGTACGAAACGGTCACCCGCAACGCCGTGGATGAGCCCTGGCTGGCCGAGCGCGAAGCCGTCGACTCAATTTTTCCCTCCCTGGATTACCGGATCTACTCCACGGTGCATGACGCCTGAGTTCGTTGGGCGCTGGGGTTCCCCGCTCGTTCCCGTCAGATGAAGCTCTACTGGATCGTCTCTGAAGTCGCCCCCTTTGCCAAAACCGGCGGGCTGGCCGATGTGGCCGGCGCCTTGCCCAAGGCGCTGGCCGCGTTGGGTCACGAGGTCCGCGTGGCGATGCCGCTCTATCAGTCGGTCGTCCGAGCACGATTCGACATTCGGCCGACAGACCTGCGCCTGGCGATCAGCGTGGGGGCTCGAGTCCGCGACGTGCGCATCTGGGAAGGCGCGCTGCCTGCCCCGACAAATGGCGGGGCCGGTCGTCAGGTCGTCGTGTACTTCGTTGAGTGCGCGCCTCTCTTCGATCGCGGGGAACTGTATCACGCGACAGGCCGCGACTACCCGGACAATCTCGAGCGCTTCAGCGTCTTTGCCCAGGCCGCCCTGGGTCTGCTGCCGGCGCTGTCGTGGCAGCCGGAGGTGCTGCACTGCCATGATTGGCAGTCGGCGCTGGCCTGCGCGCATCTGGCGATGGGGGCCGTGGGATCCCAACCGTTCTTTGCCCCTCTGGCGACGGTCCTCACCATCCACAATCTCGCCTACCAAGGCCTCTTCCCCCAAGCGCAATGGCCACTCACTGGGCTGCCGGAGGCGGCCTTCACCATGAACGGACTCGAGTTCTACGGGCAGGTGAACTGTCTCAAAGGAGGGCTGGTGTCCGCCGATGGCCTGACGACGGTGAGCCCGACCTACAGCCGCGAGATTCAGACCTCCGCGTTCGGCTGCGGGCTCGAGGGCGTGTTGCGCGCTCGGGCCGAGGACCTGACGGGCATCGTCAACGGGATTGATCCGAGCGAATGGAATCCCAGAACCGACCCGCATCTCGCAGCACGCTTCGGTCCGGGGCAGCTCGCGGGCAAAGCCGTGTGCAAGCTGGAGCTGCAGCAGCGCAGCGGACTTGCCGAGCACAACGGGCTGCTCATCGGCATGATCCAGCGGTTGACAGAGCAAAAGGGGTTGGATCTGTTCCTGGAAGGGGCGCCGCGGCTGCTCGCCTTGCCGCTACAGATCGTCATCTTGGGAACCGGCGAGCCACGCTATCACGAGCAGCTGCAGCAACTGGCGGAGCAATTTCCCGGCCGGCTGGCGGTGCATCTGACCTTCGATGAGGCGCTGGCTCATCAGATTGAGGCGGGCGCGGATGCGTTCCTGATGCCGTCGAGGTTCGAGCCGTGCGGGCTCAACCAGCTGTACAGCCTGCGCTACGGCACGGTGCCGATCGTGCGGCGCATCGGCGGGCTGTCCGATACGGTCGTGGATGTGACGCCGGCATCGAGCGCGGCCCGCACCGCGACGGGGTTTGTCTTCGAGGACTACGCCGCGGGCGCCATGGCAGGCGCGGTGAAGCGGGCGGTGGCCGCGTTCCGCGACCACACGCTCTGGAGCAGCCTCATGGCGGCGGGCATGCAGCAGGATGTGTCGTGGAGCCGATCGGCTCGTGAGTATGTGACGGTGTATGAACGCGCGATCGCGAAACGTCAAATGAATAAGGCAACCACCACAAAATGATCAAGCACCAAATTCCAAATCCCAAGCACCAAATAAGCACCAAGCTCCAAGCACCACATTCCAAACGTTTGGTGCTTGGAATTTGGAGCTTGGAATTTATTTGGAATTTGGAAATTGGTGCTTGGTGCTTTCGTCAATGAGAGCGGTTCCATGATTGCCACCGTCACACTCAACCCGTCGCTCGACGAATGGATGGAGCTGCCGACGGTGCGGTTGGGTCAGCTGAACCGCGCTACCGGATTCGCCCGCTACCCCGGCGGTAAGGGGATTAACGTCTCACGCGTCGTGCGGGAACTCGGCCAACGGACGACCGCCTATGCCCTCGCCGGCGGAGAGGACGGTCAGATGCTCCGCCGGCTCATGGACCAGCTGGCCATTCCCCACGAGTTTGTCGCCGTGTCAGGCTCCACGCGCAATAACTACAAGATTCACACGCAGCATCCGCGGCATCCCACGGAGATCAACACCCCAGGACCCATGGTCTCAGCGACGGCGCTCCAGACGCTCAAACGGCGCGTGATGAACCACCGCCCTCGGCCCCGCGTCGTGGCCCTGTGCGGCAGCCTTCCTCCGGGTGCTTCGGTGTTTCTCTACGCGCAGTGGATTCACACGCTGCGGCAGCGTCGGATTCCCACGGTGTTAGATACGTCAGGGGCGGCGTTAAGGCGCGGCCTGACGGCGCGTCCCTGGTTGATCAAGCCTAACCGTCAGGAGGCGGAGGAGCTGTTGGCCCGGAGGCTTACCACGATGCGGACGATCGTGCGCTCCGCGGTAGACTTGCTCGCGCAAGGTCCGGCCCTCGTCGTCCTGTCGCTGGGGCGCGAGGGCGCGGTACTGGCCGCAGCACCCGGCCACGTGTGGCTGGCGCGCCCGCCGGCCGTTCACGTACGTTCTGCGGTGGGCGCCGGCGATTCGTTGGTGGGCGGGTTTCTCGTGGGGTGGCTCGGCGGACGTTCTCTGGTGGAATGTTTTCGCTTGGGTGTGGCGTGTGGTGCTGCGTCGGCGCTGACGTCCGGGACCGAACTGTGTCATCGCAAGGATGTCCGGCGCCTCCTGTCTCGCGTGACGATTCGTCGACTGATATGAGAATCCGCAGCCTGCTCATTGACGCCGCGCTCATCGCCGGATGGCTCGGCTCGGTCGGCATGGTGCTCCTGCATGAGCGGGGGCACCTGTGGGGAGCCGCGGTCAATCCGCTGGCCTCGCTGCGCGCCACCCTGGACGTCAATGAGCAGTGGTTCGGGCTCTACTACAACGACCAGAAGATCGGCTACACCCAGACGATGTTGATCCCCGAAGAACGCGACGGGATTCCGGGGGTCTCCGTGATGGAGCGTGGGCGACTGACGTTTACGCTGATGGGTCTGCCACAGCAGGTGGATCTCTCCGCGCGGGCCTTCATCGACGCCGACTGGCGGCTGCAACAGTTCGACGCCGAGCTGCAAGCCGAGGCCTATCGCTTCCGCTGGATGGGCCAGCGCGAGGGCGAAACGCTGGTTATGACGATTCGCACGGGCGAGAGCCAGCAGACCGTGCGGCTGCGGGATCCCGGCGGCAGCGCCTTGGTCGTCGGCCTCTCGCCATGGACCGCGTTCCATCGGCTCCGTGAAGGGCAGTGGGGCAGCGCCTGGATTGTGAACCCGCTGGCCCTGGCCCCTGAGCAGATCTATTTCCACGTCCGCGGGCTCGAGCAGTTGGATGGGCAGGAGGTTCTGCGGATTGAGACGGATTTCCGCGGGGTGACGACGACAAGCTGGGTCACACCGGACGGCGAGGTGCTCCGGGAAGAATCGCCGCTGGGGTGGGAGCTCATCCGCGAATCCCGGGAGGAGGCCCTGAAGCTCGCGCGCGGGTCACCCACCATGGATCTTCTCTCTGCGGTGGCGGTGCCGATCGATCGGACGTTTGAGCATCCCGAGCGCGTGACCCGTCTCGTCTACTTGGTTGAAGGCCTCACCGTAGAGGACCTGAGAGTGGAGCGGGTGTGGCAGCAGGTTCTGCCGCCTGACACCCTGACCCGCTATCGCGCGCAGCCTCCGTCAGGATCCTGGTGCCTGCTCGAGCTGCGCCGGCCCGTCTTCCCCGTGTCGGTGCCCGAGATCCCCAAAGCGGTCGAGCGGTACCGAAAGCCCAGCCTCTTCGTGCAATCCGACGATCCGAGGATTCAGGCGAAGAGCCGCCAGATCCTTGGCGCCGTCGCCGATCGGTGGCAGCAGGTCGCAACGCTGAATCAGTGGGTGTATCAGACGCTGGCCAAACGGCTGACGGTAGGCCTGCCCTCCGCGACGGATGTCCTGGCCTCGCGCGCCGGCGACTGCCATGAGCACACGATCCTGTTTACCGCGCTGGCGCGCAGCGCAGGAATCCCGACACGGATGGTGGCCGGCCTCGTGTATTACGACGGGCGGCTCTATTACCATGCGTGGCCCGAAGTCTGGCTGGAGACGTGGCTGCCGGTGGATCCGACCCTCGGACAGATGCCGGCGGATGCCACGCATCTGGGCTTGCTGGGCGCGGAAAACGAGGAGCTGCTCTCGCTCGCCCAGTTCATCGGCCAATTACGGATTGCGGTCCTTGAGGTGGAGGAGGAATGATCCCACCCCCTGCTGGCCGCAGCGCCTGTGATAGTCGTCCCGTAGCTTGGCGCTGCGAGCGCGGCGGATGGTGGGAATTTATGGTTCTGCGTTCGATCCGCCGCGCATCCCGCCAGCGGGCGGGATACCAGCAGGGGGTGGGATGACCCACACGGACCGTGTTGCGGCAGACGCGCGGCGGGTGATGGTTCGCGTGGTGCGCTTGACCAAGCGGTATGGATCGTTGACCGCCTTGCAGGAGCTGTCGCTTGAGGTTCGAGCGGGGGAGATCCTGGCGCTGGTCGGCCCCAACGGGGCCGGCAAAACGACGGCGCTCAACCTGCTGGTGGG
>JACQHS010000094.1 GCA_016198915.1 Candidatus Omnitrophota bacterium | reverse complement strand
GTAGGGGGAACAGCCTCAAACGGCGGCACCAAGTTATGCAAATGCTTACGATGCCGCGTCTCAACATGCGGCGCGTGCGTCAGCTGTGCTTCAATCGCCTCAAGCACAATGCGGCGATCGTAGGCGCGCCATCCCTTCAAATCCTTCCTGACGCTTTCAGAAAACGCCAGCGAAAACCGTCCCGACATGCATATACTATTGCATATTCAACGTCGCATGTCAAGAATGGAAAAGTCCTAACAAATAACCAGGGAGGGTGCAAAGGGGGGGAGAAATTAGTTCCTGTCCCCCAGGCTCGACTCCTCGGGGATAACCTCAAGTGCGACGGTCTCCGAGTGCCGGATGACTGCCAAACGAGAGCGCACGCCGATGCGCTCATCCGTCAGCGCCCGATGCAGGTCGTCAATGGTCGCGACACCACGGTCGCCGAAGCCGACAATGACGTCTCCTTCGCGCACCCCGGCGCGCGCGGCCGGACCGCCCGGCTCGACCCAGGCCACCAGGACGCCGCTGTCCACCGTCAGCTGATTAAAGCGCACGATCCCCTGCGGCAGGGGGACATTCTGCCCGCCCACCCCGAGGAAGCCGCGTCGGATCTTGCCCCCGGTGAGCAATTGTCCCGCGACGAACGTGGCGGTGTTGCTTGGAATAGCGAAGCAGATGCCTTGCGCCGGCAGGACGATGGCGGTATTCACGCCGACCACCTCCCCGCGCGCCGTCACCAGCGGCCCTCCTGAATTGCCCGGGTTCAAGGCCGCATCGGTCTGAATGATCTCATCGATGAGCCGGCCGGACTCGGCGCGAAAGGACCGTCCCAGCGCGCTGATAACGCCTGCCGTCACCGTGCATTGAAAGCCGTACGGGTTGCCGATCGCCACGACCAGCTGCCCCACGCGCAGGCGGCTTGAGTCACCCAGGGGTGCTGCACTCAGCCCTGAGGCGGGGATCCGGATGACCGCCAGGTCTGTCTCAGGATCATCGCCGATCAAGTCCGCGAGGAACTGCCGCCGATCCGACAGTGTTACCTCGATGGCGGCGGCTGCGTGCACCACGTGGCTGTTTGTCAGGATGAACCCATCCGGCGTGAAGATGAAGCCCGAGCCGCTGCCCAGGCTGGACGTGATGGCCTGGCTCCGCCGGCCCCCTTGCAGGGCTTCGATCCTCACCACCGCCGGACTGACGCGCTCCGCCGCGCTGGTGACCGCCTGCGAGTAGGCGTCGAGCGCCTCGGCTTCAGAGACTGTGGACGGTTGTGGTTCCATTCTCATTCCTCCTGCCGCTTCAAGCGATGCGGAGGGGCAGACCGGAAGCGAGCTCTGGCTCCCGGTCTGCCCGATCCTTCACCGGCACGCTTAACGACTCTCTTTCCAGAGGGCGGCCAGCTTCTCTTTCAGCTCGGCTTTGGCCTGGCCTTGGGCGACCATCGACTGCCACTGCACCCCCATGGCCTCCAGCACCGCCTCGGCCGCCTTGTCCATCTTTGACCCCCACGCTTTCTGAATCTTGGGCTTGAGCAACTCCACCTGCGCCTGCTTCATGGCCTCAAAGAACGAGCAGGTCCACATCCCGATGGCACAGTCCATCGGATCGCCGCTGCAGCCCGATGTGCCGCAGGGGCACTTGCCGCATTGCGCCTGCTCCGATGTGCTGCCCTGCGTCTCACACGAGCCGCTTCCACACTCACTGGACATTATAGACTCCTTCGTTGCTCAAAGACAGACACGATGACGGTTCTTCTGACCCTAGATCCTGTATTCCTACGCGGCGATCACCTCTTCCATCACTGCTCACCTCCTCCAGCGTTATATACCAACTAGTCGGTATCTTCCCTGCCACAAAAAAAATCCTACTTCCCGAACACACTCCGCACATACGCCTTGTAATGTCTGAGGCCCTTCGCCAGGATCCGCATATCCTTCTGGGCCTTGCCCAAGATGAGCGACCCTTGCACCACCGCGATGAGGTGTTCGGCCAGCTCCTGGGGGCGGAAGTCCTTCCGTGGAGCGTGCTTGGCTTTGGCCGCTGCCAGCTCCTGCGCGAATCGCTTGGTCCAGCCCGCGAACCCCTGCTCGCAACACGCCTGGATCTCCGGGTTCAGCTCGCACAGCTCCTGTGAGAACATCCCCAGCAAACAGCCCTTGCTCATCGACGGGTCCGTCGCGGATTTCGCCATGGTGTCGAGATAGGTGTAGATGCGCGAAAGCGGATCAGGGTTGGTCCCCAGCAGGGTCTCCTGCCCCTTCCGCCGGTCAGCGCAGTAGCGCTCCAGCACCGCCTTGCCGAGCTCATCCTTGCTCTCGAAATAGTGGAAGAAGCTGCCCTTGGTGAGTTTGGCCGCGTCGCAGATTTCCTCGACCGATGTGGCCGCGAAGCCCTGGCTCAGCATCAGCTTCTCGGCCGCATCCAGCAGCCGCTTCCGTGTCGGCGAATCCGCCAGCGCAGTTCTCATCTCATTCACATACCATTTGGTATGACTTTACCCCACCCGGCTCCCCGCTGTCAAGTGAAAACTCAATCCTGGCCCAGATGGCCCAGCCGTCCGTCGGCGCGCGCCCGGCGGAACATCCAGACAAACAGTGCTGCGCCCAGCGCGAGGTACAGCGCATTGAGCCCGATGACGCCCAGCCAAATGGCAGGCGGCACCGAGCCTGCCTGGAGCGCGCGGCGCAAGCCCTCGAACGCATAGGTGCTGGGCAACAGCCCCGCGATCCCCTGCGCCCAGTGCGGCAGGCTCTCCAGCGGATAGAACACGCAGCTGAATGGCTGCAGCAGAAACGGAATGCCCCAGATCAGCGCCTCGGCCGCGTAGCCGTAGCGCAGCAGCAGCCCGGACGTCGCGAGGCCGATCGACCAGCCAAACAGCAGCAGGCTCGCGGCCAGCGGCAAAAACGCCCAGCCGATGCGCACCAAGTCAAACGCGTAGAGCCCTTTCGCCAGGACCGCCAGGATCGCAGTCACCACGACGACCTTCAGTGAGGCATAGAGGAAACTCGCGGTCACCCACTCCCACAGCCGCACCGGCGCCACCAGCAGGTTGACGATGTTGCGCGTCCAGATTTCCTCCATGAGCGAGATGCTGACCGCCTGCTGTCCGCGGTAGTGGACGTCCCAGGCGATCATCGCCCCGATGAGGAAGATGAGCACCTGCGACACCGGACCGGTCACCACCTGCTGGAGGTAGCGCGTCATGAAGCCCCAGATGAGCAGGTCCATCACCGGCCAGAACCCGATGTCGAACATGCGGATGATGCTGCGCCGGTGCAAAAAGACGTAGCGCTGAAACAGCGCCGCGATGCGCGTCACGCTGCCGGCGTCAGGCGGCATCGACGAGCTCTCCGCTGGTCGCCGCCCGGATGAACAGCTCATCCAGTGAGCGGCTGTTGGCGCGCGCCAGCACCTCGGCCGGGCTGCCCTCGGCGAGCTTGCGGCCGCGGTGGAGAAAGACGATCCGGTCGCAGAACTCCTCCACCTCGCGCATGTTGTGCGAGGTGTAGAGGATGCTCATGCGGCGCTCTTGCTGGATCGTCCGCAAGAGCTGCCGCACTTTCTGTGCCATGTACGGATCCAGGCTCAGCGTCGGCTCATCAAGCACCAACAGATCCGGCGCGTTGAGCAGCGCCTTGCACAGCTTCAGGCGCATGCGCTCCCCGGCCGACAGCACCGCCACCCGCCGGCGCGCCAGCGGCTCCAGCTCAAACCGCTGGATCAGCTCCTGCACGCGGCGCTGGCGGTCGGGCACGGTGTAGAGGGCGGCGAAGATGCGGAGGCATTCGGCTACGAGGAGGTTTGACGGCAGGTCCACGTCCACCGAGGCGAAGTTCAGCCGCCCCAGCACCTCGGCCCGCTGGCGGATGGGTGAGCGGCCGAAGACCAGCACCGAGCCCTTGGTTGGCTCAAGCAACCCCAGCACCGCGTGCAGTGTGGTGGTCTTGCCAGCACCATTGGGCCCCAGCAGGCCGACGATTTCCCCACGGCGGACCTCAAAGTCGAGGTGGTCCACCGCCGGCGACTCATGCTTCGCATAGGCGTGCGTCAGGCCACGGACTTCGACGATGTTCACAGCGTAAACGAGGTCTCCGCCGCCTGAGCGCCGCGCACCCGGTTGAACTTGGCCTCGACCGCATCCACGGCCCCGCGGAGTGCCCCGATGATCTTGGCCGCCTGCTCCGGGGTGTAGCCGTAGCTGGAGCTGGTGAGGTTGCCAAGCAGCCGGATCTTCTGCAGGGCCGCCTGCGTGCGCTTGGTCGCCAACCGCTGAAATCTTTGCTCCTTCGTCTCGCCCTGTACCGCTTCCTGCTCCTCGCTCATGACTCCCTCCTTGTGGAATGTGTCACGATGGCTCTACGCTAACAAACAACTGGGGAGAGTGCAAGGGGCCGTATCCCTGAGAGACAGAACAAGGGACAGGCGCTCTTGACATGAGTGCCTGTCCCCGATTTTTTGTGTACGGGTAGTTACGGTCCTTTGAACTGAATGCCTGGCTTGCCGTCGCTGCCGCGGGAGTCCAACGACGTCGCTTGGCGAACCAGCTCGATGAACTCCGCCCGGTAGCCGTAGGGATCGTCGCCGAGCGAGGCCGTGGCGGCCTGCACCACGTGCTGGTAGGACGCCGAACTCTTGAACTCCGAGTTGCGCAGCAGGAGGCCGAACTCCGCCACCGCCGCGGCGAACTGCAGATCGCCCGTCGGCTCCTGACCCGCCTCGCGTCCCTGGAGGGTCTTCGTGAGCAGACGGCTGGCATCGTCATCCGGCGCCTTGTAGCGCAGCTTCACGACCATCGTGTCATCGCTCGGGACGGCGCGGGTCTGCTGAAACGTCAGTGGATCAACACTCGCCACCGCCTCGCCGGAGCCCGCCGGCACCAGCTCGTAGAGCGCCGTCACGGTATGCCCGGCACCCAGCTCCCCGGCATCCTTCGTGTCGTCGTTGAAGTCCTCCTTGGCAAGCACGCGATTCTCGTAGCCGATGAGCCGGTAGGCTTTCACCTGGGCCGGGTTGAATTCGATCTGGATCTTCACGTCTTTGGCGATGGCAAACAGCGTCGAGCCCAGCTCCTCTCCCAGGACCTTGCGTCCCTCGCGCTCCGTGTCGATGTAGTAGTAGTTGCCGTTGCCCTTGTCGGCCAGTTGCTCCATCATCGCGTCCTTGTAGTTGCCGGTGCCAAAGCCCAGCACCGTGAGAAACACACCGGCCTTCCGCTCCTCCTCGATGAGCCGCACGAGCTCCGCCCTGCTGCTGATCCCGACATTGAAATCCCCGTCCGTGGCCAGGATCACGCGGTTGTTGCCGCCCTGGATGAAGTGCTTGCGGGCGATCTCATACGCCAGCTGGATCCCCTGCCCACCGGCGGTCGAGCCGCCCGCGCGCAGTTGGTCGATCGCCGCCCGGATGGTCGCCTTCTGATCGCCCGGGGTGGACTCCAGCACCTCGCCGGCCGCCCCGGCGTACACCACGATCGTGACACGCTCCGTCGCGGTCAGCCGATCCACCATGTGACTGAACGCGGTCTTCAGCAACGGCAGTTTGTTGGGCTCGTTCATCGAGCCAGAGACATCGATCAGGAACACGAGGTTGCTCGGCGGCAGTTCCCCCTGGTAGACGCGGCCCTTCAGGCCCACGCGCACGAGTTGGTGCTCGGCATTCCACGGACAGAGCGCACGGTCCACCGTGATGGAAAACGGCGCCTCGCCCTCAGGCTGCGGATAATCGTAGGTGAAGTAGTTCACCAGCTCTTCGATCCGCACCGAATCCTCCGGCGGCAGCTGCCCGGCCTGAAGGAATCGGCGGACGTTCGCATAGGAGGCGGTGTCCACATCGATCGAGAACGTGGACAGTGGATTCTCCGTCACCGCCAGGAACTGGTTCTCGTAGATGCGGTCATACTGCTCGGTGTGGAACGGCCCGCCGTACCGCCAGGGCTCTACCGCCGGAGCCGGCAAGACCATCCCATAATACTTGTCCACCACCATAGAACCCGGCACGGAGGAACTTCGAGTTGCTAATCGGGCCAACTCCGTCTGGGGAAGAAGGTTCTGGCGTTTGCCGCTCGGCGCAGCTCGATTTTCGCTCAAACGGTCTGACAGCATCGAGCGGGACGCGGCGGGTATGGCCACGGAGCCGCTCTGTTCGTTCTTCGATGCGAGAGACGCACGCCCGCGCAGCATATTGGGGATGGCGATGATCATGAGGAGGGCTGCGACCGCGCAGCCCGCCCCGGCAAAGGCCAGCGTGAACTGCCAGCGGCTGTGCGGCCGGCGCGGGGCGGCAACAGGGGTCGCCCCCTGCACAGCAAGCTCAACGCGTCGTTCCCAGGCCGGTGACGGGTGCTCCGGCGTCCACGCGTCCAACACCTGGCCGAGCCGCTTCAGCTCATCGGCGTACGCCCGCAGCGGGGCCGACTCCTGCAACAGCTGCTCGACGGTTCTGCGCTCCTGGTCGGTCACGGCGCCATCCACGTACCGGCTGACCAGCTCTTGCTCGCGCTCCTGATGGGCGTTCATGGACGGTCCTCCTTCACCAGCGACACCAATTCCGTTCGCAGCCGCTCTTTGCCGCGAAAGATGAGCACTTTCACCTTGGCCAGCGAGCACTGCAGCACCTCGCTGATCTGCTCGTAACTGCAGTCATGATACTGCCGCAGCATGATCGCCTCGCGCTGTTCAACCGGCAGCCGGACGATGGCCTGGCGCACCCGCGCTGCGACGTCCTTGCGCGCCAGCGTCTCGACGGCGGACTCCTGCGGCGACGGCGGATCCCATGCCGCCTCCTCATCGTCTTCGAGCGCCTGGCGGCGCCCGCCGAGCGGCATCACCCATCGTCTGCGGCGAATGCGGTCGACGCACTTGTGGTGCGCAATCGTGTAGAGCCACGTGGACAACTTAGGGCCCCGGTGGTAGCCGTTGCGCTGCGCCACCACCGCCAGGAACACCTCGCCGGCGACATCCTCCGCATCCGCCCGGTTGCCGAGCAACCCGACACAGAAATGCAGGATGCGGCCCTTGTAGCGCTCGAACAACTCCCGGAATGCTCCCTCATGGCCTGCCTGATAGTCCATCATGACCTCTTCGTCGGATGGTTCTGTTGGCATCTGCGCGCGCTCCATGGGATTATTCGCAGGAGGGGCTTAAAAGTTACACACGGAAGGCTTCCGGAAACCGGCCTGACCTACGCTGGCCTGCTCTACGAGGACCGGAGCCGCCTGGACCTGGTCTTGCCTTCCAGGTGCCTGCGGTATTCGTCGGTGATTCGCTGCGCGTCGGGGACGGACAGCATCGGCTTCTCAGGGTCATGGCGGGGACGGGCGCGGGAGGCCTTCACCGGCCGGGCCGGCTGCATCTGCTGAACAAACTCCTGCGCCGAGATGACACGGGCCCCGTAGGCGCGGGCGTTGTTGAAGACTTCGTTGTCGTTGGAGACCACAACACACCGGCCGGGCCGCTCGGCTTCGATCAGGCGCAGGATCCGCTGATCGGCCTCTTCCGGAGCTCGTGTGAAGCACAGCGTGACGCGGCCGCGCGGCTGCTCGGACGCCCCGGCAAACTCATCGTCCCGGCCGTCAAAGACCACATAGATGTGCCCGATGTCCCCGCGCCGGGCCCGGTATGCCTCGCAGAGCCGCACCAGCGCCTCGCGCGCCGGTTGCAAGCCGCGATCCAGCTGCCGCGACAGCTGCGGCACCGCATGGATCACGTTATAGCCGTCAAGAATCAGGGTGATCATACACTCGGAGGCTGCACCGGCGGCTCGGGGGCCTGTGCCTGCTGTTTCTTTCTCTCCAGCTTGCGCAACCGCTTCGCCTCCTGCTTCTGTTTCCTTTCCAAATCCCGCCTTCGCTTTTCAAACTGGTAGTTCACAAACGCCATGGGACCTCCTTGTTCTCTACCCTAACAAATAACTCCCCGGTTTTCAAATGCCCGCCCATTTCTTCATGGTCTCAAGCGAGACGGTTTTCTCTGATCGGCGCCGCTGAATCATCCGCCAGAACGAAGGATTCGTTTGCAGGGCGAGGGTGTCCCAGTCGGTCCCTTCGACGCCGATGATCAGCGCCGTGGGGATGCCGTGGCGGGTCACGACCACGCGGTCTCGTTGCGCAGCCCTCACGCAGCCGCGAACATGCTTCTGCAGTTGCCGCACGTTAATGGTTTTCATAGGATCTCCTCCGTTTTCAGGTGCGCGGGCTTGCGG
>JACQHS010000015.1 GCA_016198915.1 Candidatus Omnitrophota bacterium | reverse complement strand
CGCGCCCGGAGCGAACGACGCCGATAGTGCGGCGGCGCGAGGACGCGTGGGGTGGCGCCGTGGCAGGCCCTGCCGCTATATGAGAAATTACGCGGTTTAGTTATTTCTCTATAAAAAATCATGCTTTTGGGCTTGACAAGGGTGGGGGGGGAGGGTATAGTTTGGGCGTTCTTGTGGTGGAAAGTGGAAGGAAGTGGTTGCCCACCATCGGACGAGTCAGGTGGGCAACGTCCTTTAAAGACGCGTCGATGACCGATGTTGTATGGCGAATACGAACACACCATAGACCGGAAGGGCCGTCTCATCGTGCCGGCCAAATTCCGCCAAGCGTTCAAGGAACACGAGGTGAAGACGCTGTTTCTGACGCGCGGGTTGGACGGCTGTCTGTTCCTTTTTCCGGAAGAGGAGTGGCGCAGCGTCGAGGCTCGGTTCAAGCAGATTCCGTTCACCAAAGCCGAGGGACGGAAGTTCAACCGGATGTTTTTCTCCGGGGCGTCCGAGATCACGATCGACGGGCTGGGCCGCCTGCTCGTGCCGAGGACGCTGAAAGAATTTGCGCAAATCAAAGAGGATGTCGTCATCGTGGGCGTGTCCACCCGGATCGAGATTTGGTCCAAAGAGAAGTGGCACGCCTTCTATGAAGCCTCGCGGCAGGGATTTGAAGAAGTCGCGGAACGGGTGATGCTGGAGTAGTCGGCGAGCCATGCATGCGATTCTGGAAGAGGAGATGACTGCGCGAACCTCGTCACCTGCCTGGCATCAGCCGGTCATGGTCGAGGCGGTCCTGGAGCTGCTGAATCCTCGATCCCCCGCGGTCATCGTGGACGCCACCGTGGGCACCGGCGGCCACAGCCTCGCGTTGCTGCCACGCCTGCTTCCTCACGGGAGGCTCATCGGCATTGACCGCGATCCGGAGGCGCTGAAGATCGCCGGACAGCGGCTCACGGAATTTCAACCCCTCGTGCGGTTGGAGCGCGGCAACTACCGCGACCTCCCGAGCCGCCTCACGCGCCTGGGCGCGCGGCCAGTCGACGGCATCCTGTTGGATCTCGGCGTGTCGAGCCTGCAGCTGGATCGCGCAGACCGGGGATTCAGTTTTGCACGCGAAGGCCCGCTGGATATGCGCATGGATCCGGACCAGGACACCACGGCCGAGACCTTGGTCAATACGCTGCCGGCCGACGACCTGGCTCGCCTTTTAGAAACGCTGGGGGAGGAGCGTTTTGCGCGGCGCATCGCCCAGCACATCGTTCAAGAGCGCCGCACACACCCGATCACCACGACGAAGCAGCTGGCACGGGTGATGACCCGCGCGATCCCTGCGGGCGCTCGGCACGGCCGTCTCCATGCCGCCACAAGAACATTTCAGGCGCTTCGCCTGGCGGTCAATGACGAGCTGGGGGCGCTGACGGCGCTGTTGGCCCAGCTGCCCGTCCTGCTCAAGCCCGGGGCTCGCGCCGTGATCATCACCTTTCATTCGCTTGAAGACCGGATCGTGAAGCGCGCCTTTCTGGAGGGGCAGGGCCGCGGGGTATGGACCGTGTTGACGAAGAAGCCGCGGCGCCCATCTGCTGAGGAAGCGGCCCGAAACCCTCGCGCGCGCTCCGCGAAGCTCCGCGCGGTGGAGCGGCTCTGATGGCGAAGACGACGGACATGCGCCTCTCGCGGTGGTGGGTGTTGCTCGGCGGTGTGGTGGGGTTGGGGTGCCTGCAGGTAGCTCAGCGGACCGCCATCGTGATGAAGGGATATGCGCTGGGAGAACGGGTGCACCGCGTCCATACCCAACAGACCGAAGTGTCCCTGGAGACGATGGACGTCGCAGGGCTATCATCCCCCGTCCATTTAGCGCAGGTGGCGAAGGAGCGCCGGATGAATCTCGTGGCGTGGTCGGCGTGGCACCCGGAGCCGATGGCCGTACCGCTGCGTGTGGCTTCGGCGCAGCCCGAGGCGTCCGACTAATGGCCCGCCCGACGAACGACCGGATCGTCCTCGTCCTTGCGATCAGCCTCGGAGTGCTGGGCCTGCTCTGGGTGCGCTGCGTCGTCCTGCAAGTCGTTGATCCGCACCACTACGCCGCGACCGCGGCGACACAGCAGCGCGCCATTCACACTCTTCCGGCGCCCCGCGGCGCGATCTTCGACCGTGCGGGCCGTCCTTTGGCGGTCAGCATTCCCGTGCCCTCAGTGTTCGCAAACGCGCGGCAGGTGACTGCGAAACAGGCCGTGGCCCAGGAGCTGGCCAAGGTCGTCGGGAAAGACGCCGGCATGGTCCAGCGCCGCCTGGAACAAGATAAGGGGTTTGTCTGGATCGCCCGTCAGGTGGCGCCCACGGTAGCCCCGGCGCTTTTATCGTTTCGGACATCCGGCGTGGACACCATGGAGGAGCCGAAGCGGTTCTATCCGCAGGGCCGGACCGCCGGCCACGTGCTCGGGTTCACGGATATTGACCAGCGGGGATTGGAAGGGCTCGAGCTGCTGTTGAACGGGGTCCTGCGCGGCCAGCAGGGATGGCGGCAGACCCTGCGCGATGCCAAGGGCGACCTCCTCTTCGGCCCGTGGACCACGCAAACCGAGCCGCTCGACGGCTTCGATCTGGTGCTGACGATCGATAGCGTCGTGCAGCAGGCGGCTGAAGAGACGCTGGCGTGGGGAGTGAAGACATACCACGCCAAGGGCGGTTCGGTCATCGTCATGGACCCCGCCTCCGGCGAGATTTTGGCCATGGCCAATGAGCCGTCCTATGATCCGAACGAGCCCGCCCAGGCGGCGGCGGAGGCGCGGCGAAACCGCGCCGTGACCGATATGTTCGAGCCAGGCAGCATTTTCAAGATTGTCACGGCCGCCGCCCTCCTTGAAGAAGGGCGCGTGAGCCTAGAGGAAACGTTCTTTTGCGAGCAGGGATCGTGGCCGACCGTCGCGGGACATATCCTGCACGATCACACGCCTCACGGCCTGCTCTCCTTCCATGATGTCATCAGGCTCTCTTCTAACATTGGCACCGCGAAAGCGGCCCAGCGGCTCAAGCCGGACGAGCTTCACGCCTATATCCGGACGCTCGGGTTCGGCCGCAAAACCGGCGTTGATGTGCCGGGAGAGGTCGGCGGGATGGTCCCTGCCCCAACGCGATGGTGGAAAGTGTCCATGTACAACATTCCCATCGGACACGGCGTTGCCGTGACACCCATCCAGTTGGCGGTCATGACGTCCGTGATCGCCAACGGCGGCTTACGGGTACAGCCGCATGTGGTCCAACGCATTCAAACTGCTGACGGACGCGTGGTCCGGCCCGCCGCAGTCGCCGAGCCTGTCCGGGTGCTCAACCCGCAGACGGCGGCCACGGTGCAGCAGATGCTCAGAAGTGTTGTTGAGTCAGGCACCGGCCAGCTGGCGAATGTCCAGGGCCTCACGGTG
>JACQHS010000098.1 GCA_016198915.1 Candidatus Omnitrophota bacterium | reverse complement strand
GTCACGGACATGAGTCGCCGCCCATTATGCTGGGGCCGCTTGCGCTGCTGGCCGCGCTGTCGATCATCGGCGGCTACCTCGGCATTCCGTATTTCCTAGGGGAGCACCACGGCGAGTTCCACTGGCTGGTTGCGGGCATCTCGCTGGCCGTCGTGGCGGCCGGCCTGGGGCTGGCGTGGCTCATTTACCAGCGGAAGCTCGTCTCAGCTCAGCAGGTCGTCCATGCCTTAGCACTCCCATATTCGTTCCTCCAGCGGCGCTACTACATTAATGAACTCTATGACTGGTATGTGGCCGTCGTCCAGCAAAAACTGATCGCGGGGTTGTGCGCACTGGTAGAGCGGTACGTCATCATCGGCTTGCTGGTCAACGGCACAGCCACGCTCACCCGCGGCAGCGGCCAGCTGATCCGCCTGTGCCAAACCGGACGGATCCAGACGTACGTCCTCGCCTTCCTCCTCGGCATCGTGTGGCTGCTGTCCAGGTCGCTGCACCGGTGGTGGTAGCAGATGGCGCCGCTCCCGCTGGTCATTCTGTTCGCCCCGGTGCTCGGCGCGCTCATCATCCTCTGCCTGCCGTCGGAGCGCACAGCGCTCATCCGGCGGGTGTCGGTGGCGGTCATGGGCGTATCGCTGGCGGGTGCTGTCGCCGCTCTCGCCACCTATGAGACCGCACGAGGCGGCTATCAGCATGAGGTCTTCATCCCATGGATCGCAACGCTTGGCATCGGCTTTCACCTGGGCGTTGACGGCATCAGCGCCGTCCTTGTCCTGCTCCATGCGCTCTGCGCGTTCACCGGCGTCTTGATCTCCTATGCGATCAAACAACGGGTGAAGGAGTACTACGTGTTTTACCTCTTGCTCATCACCGGAGTCTTCGGCGTCTTCCTCTCCCTCGATCTGTTCTTCTTCTACTTGTTCTATGAGATGGCGGTCATCCCCATGTATCCGCTCATCGGCATCTGGGGCAGCGACGTGAAGGAAGGGGGTCTCGTGCGGTTCACGAAAGAGTACGCGGCGATGAAGCTCACGATCTACCTCACGCTTGGGGCGGTCGTGGCGCTGGTCGGACTCTTATGGCTTTACGTGAGCTCAGACGTCCGGACGTTCGATCTTCCCGCGCTGCAGCAGGCGTTTGCGTCTGGGCCGCTCGCACCGCCGCTGCAGCGATGGATCGCCCCTCTGCTGATCATCGGCTTCGGAGTCATCGCGCCGCTGTGGCCCCTGCACAGCTGGTCGCCGATCGGCCATGCCGCCGCCCCGTCGGCGGTGAGCATGCTGCACGCCGGCGTGCTGATGAAGCTGGGCTCCTTCGCGATCATCCGGCTGGTGATAGGACTGCTGCCGGAGGGTGCGGCGATGTGGATGCCCTGGCTGGCCACGTTATGCGTCATGAACATCCTCTACGGCGGGTTCGTCGCGATGGCCCAGAAGGATCTGAAACTCATCATTGGGTACTCCTCCTCGAGCCACATGGGCTACGTCTTGCTGGGAATCGCCTGCCTGACGCCGCTCGGGCTCGACGGGGCGGTGCTGCTGATGTTCGCCCACGGCTTGATGACCGCCCTCGCCTTCGCCCTGGTCGGTCATGTGTATGACGAAACGCACTCCCGCTACCTGCCGGACCTCGGTGGGCTGGCGCATCAGCTGCCGTTCATTGCGACCTGCGGCGTCATGGCGGCGATGGCCTCAAGCGGCCTGCCCGGATTCGGTAACTTCGCGTCTGAGCTGTTGGTGTTCGTCGGCGCCTGGGATGTCTATCCGATCCAAACCGTCTGCGGTGTGTTCGGTGTTGTCATCACCGCCGTCTATATGCTGCGCCTCGTCCGCGGGACGTTCTTCGGAGCCGCGAAACCCGCGTTCACCCATGTGCACGATGCGGTGAGTCCTTTAGCCCGGCTGCCGTATGTCGTCTTGATTGCCGCTCTGCTGTGGATCGGCTGTTGGCCCAAGCCTGTCGTGCAGATCATTGATGCCAGCGCTCGGCCCTTGCTGGAGCGCACCAGTCCCGGCGACTTGCGGCAGTACGCCAGGCCTCCCGAGGAGGCTCGATGAGCTTTGGCCTGCTCACGGTCGAGCTGATTATCTGCGCGTGGATCATCGTCATGCTCGCTGCGGAGCTCATGGTGCCCCGGACCCGCGCGCCGTCGCTGTGGCAGCTGGCATTCCTGGGTGTCCTCATCGGCGCCATCGGCCTCGCGTGGCTTGGGTCCGCCGGGCAGGCGCAGGCATTCCAGGAGATGTTTCTTGCCGACCGTTTCGCCCTGTACTTCAAGGGCCTCTTCCTCCTCACCGCCGCCGTGGTGATCCTGATGACGCGCGAGTTCCTGCGCCATCTCAGCGTCAACCTCGGCGCGTTTTACATGCTGCTGTTCACCGCGCTGCTGGGAATGCTGGTGCTGGCCTCGATCAACGATCTGCTGATGCTGTTCATCGGGCTGGAACTGCTCACCTTTTCGCTCTACATCATGGCCGCCTATCTCAAGACCGACGCACGGTCCGTCGAAGCAGGCCTGAAGTATCTCATCCTGGGCTCGGTCTCCTCGGGGTTTCTGGTCTACGGCATTGCACTGCTCTACGGGTTTGCCGGCAGCACCAGTTTTCCGGCGCTGCGGGCCGCGCTCTCAGAGAACAGCCTGGTCCCGCTGTCTGCGCAAGCAGGCCTTCTCCTGGTCCTGGCGGGGTTAGGATTCAAAGTGGCGGCGGTGCCATTTAACTTCTGGGTGCCGGATGTCTACGAGGGAGCCCCCACCCCGGTCGTGGCGTTGCTGTCGGTGGGATCCAAGATGGCCGGGGTGGTCGCCATCCTGCGCGTGCTCTATGGCGTGTTCCTGCCGCTGCAGGAGCTGTGGATCCCGGTTCTGGCTGGGCTGGCCGCCGTGACGATGCTCTATGGCAACCTCGCGGCGATTCCCCAGACCAATATCAAGCGGCTGTTGGGCTACTCCTCCATCGGTCACGCGGGCTATTTGCTCATGGGGCTCTCAACCGGATCTGCCGCAGGGATGGAAGCGGTGGGCTACTACTTGCTGGCGTATCTGTTCAGCAATCTGGCGGTATTCTTCGTCGTTGTGACCGCCTCTGAGGCGATCGGCAGCGACGCGCTGGAGGGTTACGCGGGCCTGTCGAAGCGCTCGCCGTTTCTGGCGGCGGCAATGTTCGTGGGGCTGCTCTCACTGGCGGGCGTGCCGCCGCTGGCAGGGTTTGCGGGAAAGCTCTTGGTGCTGCTCGCCACAGCTGATAGTGGGCAGCTGTGGCTCGTGGCTATCGGTGCGGTGAACGTCGCGATCTCGCTCTACTACTACCTGATGGTCGTCAAACGGATGTACCTGGGGACCGCGGCCACGGCCGCGCCGATTGGCGTCGGTTCGCTCACCAAACTGTCAATCTCATTCCTGCTCCTGGGCATTCTCGTCATTGGGGTCGTCCAGGAGCCCTTCCTCCAGCAGATCGCCGCGGCTGTGCGTTAATTGTCCGTCGAGGCAAGGTCGACGGTGATCATGAAGCCGTTGGTGCCCTTGAACTCAAACGGGTTGTCGCCTGCACGGTACGCCTCGACCGCGTTCGGCATAAGGACGAAGCCGTCGTTGCGTGGCGCTCCCCAATACTTGAGGTTGGAGAGAATCATCGGAGTGCTCGCCATCGCGGTCGCAGGATGCTCCAGCACGACCTCGGCGAGCTGCCCTCCGCCCAGCCGGGCCTCGGCGCGCGCCGTCCCGGGTGTCCACTCGATAGCCGCATCCGGTGCCGTCGTGAAGGACTTCCACTTCACCGGATAGAGGTGACCCAGCATCGCAGCGATACCCTCTCGCTGCTCCGGCGTCACCGATGGATCAAAGGTCAGGACCGCCCAGTCCATCTCCCCGTCAGCAAACTCTGCTCCGAGATCCCCCGCTACCCAGAATTTTGCCCCGGCCAAATCGACTGATCCGTATCGGCCGTGGTTCACCTGGAAGGCGTTGTTAAAACGGCAAAAGGCGTGGCTGTGGCCCTCGTGCCCTTCAGGGCCGCCGTGCGCCGCCGGCTTGTCGTTGAAGTAGCACTGGCAGAACATGGGGCAGCTGCAGGCTTCGATGATCGAAGCGTTCACAGACCAGTCCGGCGCAGCTTCGGATGTTGCCGCAGGTGCCGCGGTGGAATCACCTTGAGCTACTGCTAGACACACAAGAGCCGCCAACCAAACCGCTTTACGCATATGGACCTCCCTGAGGTGGGTACGAGCCACAAGATTCCGGGACGACTGTACCGCAGTCTAGCACGGCTTCGGCAGGAGTCAAGCTGCGGCACGCTTCTCCTGGATGCCTCTGACAATCTGAGTCACCAGGGCACGAGGTGCAAGGCGAACCAGGAAGGCGAGCACGCGATTCCGAAGTCCCGGGATGACCACGGACTTGCCGGCCATCAGCCCACGGTATCCGGCGCGGGCGACCGACGCGGCATCCGCGGCCCCGCTGCGCCCCAGGAGCGAATCGCCGACGCCGGCCCGGCTCTGAAAATTGGTCCGGGTGGGCCCGGGGCACAGTGCTGTGACCGTCACGCCGGTCCCGCGCAATTCATTCGCCAGCGCCTCGGAAAATGAGAGCACGTACGCTTTGCTCGCGTAGTACACCGCCATGAGCGGTCCCGGCTGAAACGCCGCCGTGGAGGCCACATTGAGGATCTTCCCCGCCCGCTGTTTGATCATGCCCGGAAGGAGCAATCGCGTCAGGTGGGT
>JACQHS010000095.1 GCA_016198915.1 Candidatus Omnitrophota bacterium | reverse complement strand
GACATCCAGTTTGGTCGTCGTGGACGGCGTGATCCCGATCACGACGCTCTCCGTCAGGTCGGTGGCCAGGGTGGTGCTGCTGGTCGTTGAGAGGGTCTGGTAGTTGCCCCGCGGCGAGGGGTAGTAGGTCGTCACGGTGACGTCCTCGGCCTGAGCGAGGGGGGTCATCCCGACCACCAAGGCGAGAAGCCCGGTCCTCCATCCGACATGCGCTCTGGCGTGTTTCATGGTCTGTTCCTCCTGGTGTCGCTTCATCCTCACGCGCCGGCTCTCATGGACACGCCCCAGGCGGCGGACTAATATCCGTCGTGGCCAACCCCCATGGGCTGCCTTCCGTCGGCCTGAATCGAGTCATCACATTCCCCTGAAAGACCTGATCGCGCGGCCCGTTGTCCCACGCGACCGAGTACGTCACCCGGTTGGCGTTGGGCGGTGGATCCTCATCGATCGTTAACACGGCGATCTCTCGGGCCAGCACTTGCGCCGTCGGGCAGGCGGGATTGGTGGGCAGCCATGGCAGTTTGCGGTAGAGCCGCAGCTCACCGCCGGTAAGCCGGTACTGGCGCCACTCATAGTTGTCCCCACTGTCGAAGCAGGCCGGAAGAGGAGGCGTCGTCGGGCAGACTGGGATGCGCATCTGATACACCCCGGTCGCAGGATCGAGATTGAAGCGGTCTGCAGTCTCAATGGATTTCGCGATATGGACCGCGGCCAGCGCCGCGTTCTTGCGCTCAGGCTCCATCAGGCCGGCCTGTCGCCGGATCTCTTCGGTCGTGCGGGCCCGCATCCCCTCGACGGTGGTCAGTCCAATAGCGATCACGGCCGCAATCGCAGAGGCGATCATGACCTCCAGCAGCGTCACCCCATACTCAGCACGCGTCATGACCTTAACAGGGACAGTTGGACACATCGTTCCAGCACACCCGTGACTGCACCGCATAGCAATCGCCGGCTCCGCCCACACCGTCGCAATCCGCGGCTCGCACCCGGTAACAGCGCTTCGCGCCGGCATTCAGCTTGGACTCGCTCCCTCCGGTGGCCGGCAGCGGCTCGGCCACCCAGCCGTCGTTGGCGGTCAACGCGGCCTGGGTCTGCCACCACATGACATCCCCCGGATCTGCCGTCACCCGGTTGCGGAACTGTTCCACCGCCTCCTGGGCCAGGGCGCTGGCTTCGGCGTTCGTCATGAGATCCTGCGAGGTCGTCATCCGCGCTGAGGCCACAAACGCCATCAGGGTGCCCCCGGCCACGATCGAGGCGACCAGCGAGGCGATGACCACCTCCACCAAGGTTAAACCAGCGGTTGCGTCTGATCCCCCGTGATTTCTCATAGTGGCATCGGGCAGTTTAACCATGCCCCGCCCATCGTGCGCGCCTGGTTAATCGTCATGGTCGTACCGCCACACTGGCCGCCATTTCTTGTCGCCTGCGCTGTAAAGGTCGTCGCAAACAGATCGGCGGACGTCAGCGTATACGTTGTCTGGGCCGTGTTGGGATCATCCATGTAGTCGCCCAAATCCGGATTCGCCGGATCAGACCACGTGCCTGAGTACTTATTGTTGACCGAAAAGAAGACCTGCTCGGCTGCATAGATCGTCTGGAGCATGTCCCACGCCTGCCGCTGCTGGGCGCGCTCGGTGGTGCGGGCGAACCCCGGCAGCGCGATCGCCACCAAAATGCCGATGATGACGATCACGAACAACAATTCCATGAGCGTAAAGGCCCTGCGCGACATCAGTTTCTGACCCGCACGTTAATCTCGACGTTCCCTGTGTGGGGACAGCCCGTCGGCGTCACCGTGATATCCACAGTGGGATCTGACGGATCGATTCCATTTCCGTTCGTATCAATTTGTACTGGCGTCGGATTGGTGCAAAACGTCATGGGGTTCTCCCGCAGCCGTTCTTGAGCCAAGACCATGCCGGCCTCGGCCAGATAACGGGCCGAGGTCTGCGACCTGAAGAAGCGCCCCTGGCGTCCCTGGCTGACGGCCAGCTGCAGCACACCGTACGACACGATCGAGGCGACCAGCGCCATCATGAGCGTGACGGCTAAGATCGCTCCACGGTTTGCCCTGCTCATGCGATCGCTCCTCAAACAAAAAGCCGAACTACCTGGTCGGTAGCTCGGCGGTCTCAGCTGGTCGGCAGCCCGGCAATCTCGTGAGACCCGTGGCTTTGCGCCCCTACCTCACGGTAGGTTTGCCTTTCTCGCCAGTCCTTCGCGACATCGAATTCGTCGCTATGGAAAGTATGCCTGATGGCTCTTCGGAGCGTCAAGGGCGCGAGGCAGGACGGGAAACGGCGCGGCGCACCCACGTCAGGTAGGGGGGGTGGCCGTCCACCAGCGGCAGGGCGATCACTTCAGGGACGTCATAGGGGTGCAGGCTCAGCACGGCGCGCCGGAGGGCGGCAAGACGGGGGGCGGTCGTTTTAATGATGAGCAGGACTTCCCGGCAGCGGTCAATCTTCCCTTGCCATCGGAACGTGGACTGGATTCCGGGTATTACGTTCACACAGGCCGCCAGCCGCTTGGTCACGACAGCGCTCGCAATGCGGCGCGCGACTGCCCTGGTCGGACAGGTGACCAGGACGACGATGCACCTGGTCATTTTTGCTGTCGCAACTCCACATGAAGGTCTTGTCCTTCCTGACGGACGACCACATGGCCTTCCCGGGCCAGCCACCCGAGACTCATGAGGGCGAGCTCCTTCGGCCGCCCGATGCCGGTGACCACGCGGGAAAACGGGCCGGCCCCGTGCTCATCCAGATAATGCCAAATCTCTCCAGCGATAATTCCAATCTCGGTAATCATCCCCAATCCTCCTCACTCCGATAAGGTCGCGATATGAATCTCATGATACCCGGCGTCGCGGCAGAGATCCCAGAGCGCAATGAGCTTGTCCACGTACGCATGCTTATCGGCGCGGATCAGCACCGGTTTGTCACCCCCCAATTGGTTCAGCTTCCTGCGCAGCTCCTTCAAGGTGACCACCTGTTCGTCCCAGTAGATGACGTGCTCTTTCGACAGCGTGATGACGATGTTGGAGGCCGAGATGCGCTGGCTGGACACGGCCTTCGGCAGGGAGATGCGGATGCCGGGATGCAGGACGAAACTGGAGGTCAGCATGAAGTAGATGAGCTGCAGGAACACGACGTCGATCAACGGCGCAATGTCTACCGGCACTCCCTGCGCCGACTGCCGCTTCAGCCGCATCTTACCCTTTGTGGCGGCGCCACCCGGAAACCAGCGCGGCGGCTTTCTCCATCTGAAATTGGACTTCCGCGACGCGGCTGGCGAGGTAGCTATACGCCAAGATCGTCGGGATGGCCACGGTCAAGCCGGCGACGGTCGTGATCAATGCCTCCCAGACACCGCCGGCCAAGTCGCCTGGACTGACGGGGTTGCCGCCGATCGATCGTGTTTGAATCACTTGAAACGCTTTCACGAGCCCAGTCACAGTTCCCAGCAAGCCGAGGAGGGTCGCCACCTGGGCCAGCGTCGAGAGCCATCGCAGACCGTGTTCGACGGCCGGCATCTCCTCGTGCGCCGCCTCCTCCATGGCCTCATCGATCTCCTGCGGGGTCCCCTCGCGGGCGCGCAGTCCGGCCAGGATCACGCGCGCGACCGGCCCCTTCCACGTCTCGCAGAGGGCGTCGGCTTCCTTCCACTGCTGCGCCTGCACAGCACTGCGCAGCCGGCCGAAGCGGGCTTCCGCGTCGGCGCCCAGATGGAGCGCAAAGAAATAGTACAACCGCTCGAGAATTAGGGTCAGGGAAAAAATGGAGCACATCCCGATCGCGATCATCACGGGCCCGCCGCGGTGAATGACATCCACCTGCCAAAAGAGCAGCAATGAAATGGCGGCGGCGACCGCGATGACCAGCCCGGTCTGCACCATACGATTCACCACGATCACTCCTCGTTCGGTGATGCGCCACGCAGTGCCGCCAGCCGCTCCCGGACCACAGCCGCTTCAGGAATCGGCTCGCGGGCCAGGAGTTCATAAATGGCTGTCGCTTCCCTCAAGCGGTCGTGCCGCTCCAGCAGCTTGGCCAGCGCCAGCTGGCCCCGAATGGTCCAGGGCGGCTGGGGCACCGCCTGATACCACCGCATGGCCAACTCATGATCGCCGCCGTCCTCATAGCACGAGGCGGTGCGGTAGGTCGCTTCCCCCCGCAACGACGGCAGCAGTCGCATCGCCTCATCATACCATCGAATGGCCTCAACGTATGCGCCTTCCTCTCGAGCAAAATCGCCGATGCGTTTCGCGATGCGGGCGCGGTGGCGCCAGGGGACGTTCGGCGACTGCAGCGACTCCTTCAACCATCCCATCGCATCGCGCACCGAGGTGCGCCGCGCCAGCACATCCGCGAGGAGCAAGCGGGCATCGGCCGCTTCCTCCGCCCTGGGTGCCCGGGCGATCGTCTCCCGGCAGAGCCGCTCGGCCGCGTCCTCCTCCCCCCGCTCAAGCATGAGGAGGGCGAGGTAGTAGGCGGCTCGCGCTGCCACGACACTGCCGGGCCGTTGCCCCCGAATGGCCTCGAGCGCCGCGCGCGCCGCGTTCGTCTCTCCCTGATTCAACGAGGTCAGGGCCAGCGCCAACCGGGCGTCATCGACAAGGCCGGCGGTGGGCCGCTCCACCAGCTGCCGAAAGATGGCCGCGGCCTTGTCAAAGGCTCTGCGCTGAAGATGGATGCGGCCCAGTTGGTAGGTGGCGCGCATCGCCACCGGCGTGTGTTCCGAACGTTTGGCCGCCTCCTCGTACAACCGCTGGGCCTCATCCAAATTCCCGAGGAAGATCTGGATATCGCCCAATCCGCTCAATGCGGCCTGGCGGATCGTCGGGTCGACGCTTGCGGCCGCCAGCTGATAGACCGTCTGCGCCTGGGCCGCGTTGCCCTGATCGAGCGCAATCGCCCCGAGCCGCAGCTGGACGTGCGCGCGGCCTCTGGCGTCAAGCCGGCGCCGCAACATGGTGTGCAGCAGCTGCCGGGCCGGCGTGAAGCGCTCCTGCTGGCGGTAGGCATCGACGAGGATCAACCCGCTCTCCAACGCCAGCGGATGGTCCGGATCGCGGTCGATGACCTGCCCAAAGAGCGAGAGGGCTTCGCGTTGCCGCCCCACCTGCGAAAGACAACTCGCTTGGGCAAAGAGCGCTTCGGTCCGATGATCCGGAATCTGCAGCGAGAGATACCGCTCAAACGCCTCGATGCTCTCGTCGCATCGGCCGGCGCGGAAGCCCGCCCACCCTGCCCCGAACAGCGCGAGCCTGCTCCACGTCGAGGGCTCAGCGGACTTTGTCGCTTGCCGATACGCGTCGATGGCGGGGCCGTATCGCTCCAACCCTGTCAAGGCCTCCCCCAGATAGAACGCGGCCTGCGCCTCGGTGGGATCTTCCAGCTGTTCCAGCAGCGGCTGCAGAATATTCACCGTCTCCTGGAAGCGCGCAAGACGCAGGTTGCAGAATCCTTCGTAGAGCCGCGCGTCGAGTGCTATGGGGCTTCCGGCTTTCTGGAGCGCCAGTTGATGAAACCGCTGACGCGCTAGTTCGAAGGCCTGCTGGTGCGCATAGATCAGCCCAAGCCCTAGCTGGGCCATCGGCGCCCAGCTGGAATCGGGGTAGCGCTCGAGGAGCCGCTGAAACGCGAGTTTGGACCGCATCATCTGGAAGGTCCGACGGCAGATGTCCCCCTCCCAGTACAGCAGCTCAGCCCATAACGGATCGTCGGGTGTGAGGCGCGCGCGAAGCCCATCGAGCGCCTCGAGCGCCTCGGCAGAGCGCTCAAGCCGATCCAAGCTCAACGCCTGCCAAAGGCGCACCCGCGGGGCTTCAGGGGCATCCGGATGCTCAACGAGAAATGTCTGGGCGAGTGTTGCAACCGCCTGAAACTCCTCGCGGAGAAACGCGTGTTGCAGCGCGGCGTAGGCCTCGGTGACCTCAAGTGCCGCGGCCTGGCGGAGGGCAACGCCCGTGACGAAGAAGACCACCGCCAGGGAGTGCCGCCATCCCATCCGTCTGAGGTTCATGCGATCGTATCGCGAACCGCTGGGACCGTCTCCGCGGCAGCGGCGGTCAACGAGCCCCGAGGACCGTCTAACAGCGGACGGAGAACCTGTCCCGTGAAGGAGTATGGTTCAGCGACCACCTGCTCCGGCGTGCCGGCGGCGATGATGCGCCCGCCGGCCTCTCCGCCCTCAGGGCCGAGATCAATGAGGTAGTCCGCGGTCTTGATGACGTCGAGGTTGTGCTCAATGACCACCACGGTATTGCCGTGGTCCACCAGCCGGTGCAGCACGCTCAACAGCTTCTCGACATCCGCGAAATGCAGCCCCGTGGTCGGCTCATCCAGGATGTAGAGGGTTCGGCCGGTCCCGCGGCGCGAGAGTTCCTTGGCGAGCTTGATGCGCTGCGCCTCGCCGCCGGAGAGCGTCGTCGCAGACTGCCCGAGCTCGAGGTAGTCCAGCCCGACGGCGTGGAGGGTCCGCAGCGTCTTGGCGATCGCCGGCACCGGCTCGAAGAGCTCCAGCGCCTCCTCGACGGTCATGGCCAGCACCTCGGCGATCGAACGGCCCTTGTAGGTCACCTGCAGCGTCTGGTCATTGAAGCGCTTGCCCTGGCAGACCTCGCACCGGACGTAGACATCGGGCAGGAAATGCATCTCGATGCGCTTGATGCCGTCCCCTTGGCACGCTTCGCAGCGGCCGCCTTTGACGTTGAAGCTGAACCGCCCCGGCGCAAACCCGCGCAAGCGCGCGCCAGGCGTCTGGCTGAAGAGGTCGCGGATCGGACCGAAGGCCCCGGTATAGGTGGCCGGATTGGAGCGGGGGGTTCTGCCGATGGGCGCTTGATCGATCACGATCACTTTATCGATGTGGTCAATCCCTTCAATCCGTTCATGACGTCCGGGGCGCTCCTTGCCGCCGTGGAGCCGCTGGGCCAGCGCGCGGTAGAGGATTTCATCGACGAGGGTTGACTTCCCTGACCCGGACACACCGGTGACGCAGACGAAACACTTCAACGGGATCGTGACATCAATCTGTTTGAGGTTATGCTCTGCAGCACCCCGGATCACGATGGCGGACTGGCGCGGCCACGGCCGCCGCGCGGTGGGCAGCGGAATGCGCCGCCGCCCGGTCAAAAACTGCGCCGTCACGCTGCGCTCGACGCTCAGAATCTCCTCGAGCGTGCCGCTGGCGACCACTTCCCCTCCATGCTTGCCAGCACCCGGCCCCAGATCGACGATGTAGTCGGCGCGACGGATCGTTGCCTCATCGTGCTCCACAACCAACAGGGTGTTGCCGAGATCCCGCAGCCGCTCGAGCGTGTTGAGCAGCTTCTCGTTATCCCGCTGGTGGAGCCCGATGGACGGCTCATCCAGGATGTACAGCACCCCTACGAGTGCTGAGCCCACCTGGGTCGCCAGACGGATGCGCTGCGCCTCACCACCCGAGAGGCTGGCTGACGCGCGGTCCAGCGTCAGGTAGCTCAGACCCACATCGGCAAGAAACTGCAGCCGCTTGGCGATTTCTTTCACCACGGGCCCGGCCACCGCCTGCTGTTGATCGCTCCAGCGCAGCCGTGCTAGCCACTGCTGGGCCGCCGTGATGGAATCGTTCGTGACCTGGGCGATGGAGCGGCCGTCCACAAGGACCGCCAGGCTTTCGGGCTTGAGGCGCTCGCCGCGGCAGTCCGGGCACGGCAGCACACTCATGTACCGCGAAATCTCTTCTTTGACGTAGTCCGATTCCGTCGTGCGAAACCGGCGCTCCAGGTTTGGAATGACCCCTTCCCACGGGTCGCCCCACACGTGCTCCGGTGAGCCGAAGAGCAGCGCTTTCTGCAGGCGGCGCTCGATGGATCGAAACGGCACGTCGAGCCGGACGCCGAAATGCCGCGCGGCCTCCCGCAGGAGCCGGTTGTACCACATGACCATGTGCATGCCGCTGCGCTTCCATGGCGCAATCGCCCCGTCCTGGATGGACTTGTCCCGGTCCGGCACGACGAGCTCCGGGTCGATTTCCAGGCGCGTGCCCAGCCCATCGCAGGTCGGACAGGCCCCGTACGGCGAGTTAAAGGAGAAGATGCGCGGCGACAGCTCCTGAAAGCTGAACCCGCACGTCGCACAGGCGTACAGCTCGCTGAACACGATCTCTTTCGCCGGTTTGCCAACGGCAATGGCCAGGAGACCTTTGCCGGCCTTGAGCGCCGTCTCAATGGATTCTGTGAGGCGGGACTTGATGTCCGGATCCAGCGTCAGCCGGTCGACGACGATCTCGATCGTGTGCGCGCGCTTCTTCTCCAGGGCGATCGGCTCATCCAGATCATGGAAGACGCCGTCGACGCGCACCCGGACAAATCCCTGCCGCTTCGCGTCGCGGAACACCTCCGCGTACTCCCCTTTCCTGCCGCGGACGACTGGTGCCAAGATCGCGAGGTCCGTCGTCGGCGGAAGGGCTAAGACCTGCGCGACGATTTCTTGGGCGGACTGCCGGCTGATGGGCGTGCGGCAGCGGGGACAGTGCGGCGCTCCGGCGCGGGCGAACAGCACCCGCAGGTAATCATAGATTTCGGTCTGTGTCGCGACGGTGGAGCGGGGGTTGCCGCCGGCGGTGCGCTGTTCGATCGCGATGGCCGGCGAGAGCCCCTCAATCGACTCGACGTCGGGCTTTTCCAGGCGCTCCAGGAACTGGCGGGCGTACGCGGAGAGGCTTTCCACATACCGCCGCTGACCCTCCGCGTAGAGCGTGTCAAACGCCAGCGAGGATTTCCCAGACCCCGAGAGGCCGGTGATCACAATGAGCCGGTCGCGCGGCAGCGTGAGATTGATGTGCTTGAGATTATGCTCCCGCGCCCCGCGGATCACAATAGAGCCGTTTTCCGACATGACGGTTGATTATAACACGGATGGAAAACACGCGCCCCCAGCCCACGAGAAGGAACCTGCTGTTCCTGTGCTGCGAGCCGGGGGCGCGAATGGCGAGCCGCGACCGCTTAGCGGCGACGGCGGCTTCGACTTCGACTCCGGCGGCTGCGGCGCTGACCACCTCGAGCCATCCTGGCTCTCGAGATGTCCCCTTGCCGGTCGACGAAGTAGAGATACCCGCTCTGCTTCCGAATGCCAACTTTCGCAACTTTCTCTGCCACGGAACGTCACCTCCTCTCCCCACGTTGGGGACATTTCTATTTTCCGAAACGTCCCCCATCTCCCTATCGTCACACCGGGTTGTGACGATGAAACTTCAAGTGCCGATACTGACTCGACCGAACAGGCGCGCTAACGTGGCGACGGCTGACCGAACGGCGATCTCGCTGGTCTTCGGATTGGCGCTCGGGCGGCTCTCAATGCGACAATGGATGCGGCCGCAATCACTCTCAATATCCAGCTCATGCACATTGGAGCGGATCGTGGGATCGGCGACCACCCGGATGCGCGTGCGAGAATCCGCCGCGCCGCTCGCCAAGGTGAGGGCTGCCGCGACGTTCGTGTTCTGGGGGAATGCGCTGACCACCTCGCGCGGCGAACCTTCAAAGACCACCGACGGCCGCGTGCGCCGCTCCAACCGAAGACGGCGGCGCCGGACATACGGAGCTGACGAGAGCGCTTGCGGCGGTTTACGCGTGGTGAGGGAAACCCTCCGGATTGTTCCGACAGCCATCGCTTTCACCCCGTCAATCCCGGCGAGCGCGCCGCTTGGAATGAAAACCCGTCCCCGCGAACGCCTGGCGAGCCGCTGCCACATCCGATCTGTCAACAGCCCCCCGACGCTCATCACCATCACGTCCCGATGTGCGCGCAGACACCGCGTGACCACCTCGGCGGAGACCTCCGCCGAGGCGGCTTCAAGGACCATCTGGCTCTTGCGAACAAGCGCGGGGAGCGAGCAGATCGGTGGATGACCGGTGAGTCGGCGCTGGAGGAGGACGGCTTGCCTGTGATTGCAGTCATTGAGCGCGACGATCCGCGCGGCATGATGGTAGTCCCGCTGCAGAGCGCGGGCCAGCTGCGAGCCGATGGTACCGCAGCCGACGAGGCCGACACGCACCATTACGCGATGAGCTGGTTGACCTCCGTCACCACCTGGAGGATGCGGTTGCGCTCATCGACGGTCACAATCTTGGGGGCAAACGAGTCCAGTTCCGGCGGCTCCAGCTGGGCGTACGAAAT
>JACQHS010000099.1 GCA_016198915.1 Candidatus Omnitrophota bacterium | reverse complement strand
GAGCCCCGAGCTCGTCTACCACGTCCACTTCAGCACGCCGGGGACCTACTACGTCTGGGTGCGCGGCTACGGGGAAAGCGGCAACGATGATTCCATCCACGCCGGCATCGACGGCACCGGCCCCAGCTCGGCCGATCGCATCGAGGGCTTTACGACCAGCTGGACCTGGAGCCGCGACACCCGCGACGGGGTCGTGGCGACCCTCAAGGTGCCCAGCGCGGGGCTGCACACCCTCCACCTCTGGATGCGGGAGGACGGCTTCCGGGTGGATCGGTTCCTGCTGCGCACCGACAGCTCCGGGACCGCCCCGGCCGGGATTGGGCCCGCCGAGAGTCCGCGCGTGGCCGCCCAATAGGGGGCGAGAGTGATCCGAGCGGCGCTCGCTCGAGTGGTCTACCAGCATGCACTGAACGGACACGGCCCCCTCGGGGGCCGTGTCGTTTCTGACTCTGTCGCTTGACGGCCATCGGTGGATGACGTAAGGTAGTACCGCAGACCGTGACGGAGATTGCTCGGTCACAACGCGAATGGAACCCCACCCGTTCTGACCACCACCTGGGCTTCATGACGGCCTCTGGCCTCAACCGCCTTGCAACGTTCGGAGGCATTCTGCTCGTTGACGCAACGGCCATCGTCGCCGCGGCCGCCGTCGGAGATCCGCCCACCGAGCTCTTCGAGGAATACCGGGTCATGACGTATTTTTCGGGCGCCCAGATCCTCCTGATTGCTCTGTTGTGCTGGCGGATCTTTCAGGTGCGCAGGCGCACCTCATGGCATGCCGGAGTGACGGAGCCGGCATGGCTGTGGGCGCTCTTCGCCGCAGGGGCGGTGTTCTTGGCGCTGGATGAGGTCCTGCAAGTTCACGAGAATCTCGACTTCACCATTCACCGACTCCTCGGAATCCAGGAGACGAACCTGACCGACCGTATTGACGATGCCATCGTTGGGCTCTATGGCGTGGTCGCCTCGGCGGCGTTGGCGCTCCACCGCAAGAAGCTGCGATGGTGCAAGCCCGTGGCTTCCTGGGCCATCCTGGGCGTCCTTGGGATTTTCGGCACCGCGCTGCTTGACGCGCTGACGAATCGCAATGACGTGCTCCCGTATCTTCTTGCCAACCCCGCTGCGGCGGGGTGGCTTAGAGGGCGGCTGATGCTTCTTGAGGACGCCGTCAAGATCCTGGCGGAAGGGATCTTCCTCGGGAGTGCCTATGTCTGCCTTCGGATCGCGAAGGGTGCGGCGTCATCCGGTGAGGGGCATGCCGCGGAGTCCAACCAGCATGGGTGTTGAGCGCCTGTTGGTCGTCGTGGGAATCCAGATCGCCTCCATCGGTCTGCTGGACGAGGTCCTGATCTTCGCCCAGGCGCGGGAGCTCGGGGACTACGTCGTCAAGGGAACATTGGAAGCGCGATATCAAACAGGATCGTGAAGTAGCGGTCAGCAGGCATGTAGGGACCAGCCAGGCGATCGTCCTGATCCTCGCCATCGCCGGGGCCTACTGGTTGTGGTTTGGGCTGTCGCAGCGAAGCGTCGACGGCGATGAAGCGATCTCCATCCTCTCCGCCCAGGCGGTTCTCACCCATGGATACCCACGGCTGCCCTCGGGGTTGATCTATCATCGCGGCCAGCTGCCGGCCTACCTGGTCGCGGGCTCCATCGGGGCGTTCGGCCTCAATGACCTCGCCATCATGCTGCCGAGCCTGCTGTGCTCGCTTGGTTCACTCTTCCTGGCGTACCTCATCGGCAGGGATCTCTTCAATCGGCCGGCGGTGGGCGTCGCGGCCGCGGCCATGTTGACGGTGCTCCAGGCCCAGGTCTTCTATGCCACGAGTGCCAGGATGTATATGACCCTCCAGTTCTGCAGCGTCCTTGCCGTGTACAGCGCGTGGCGCGGCTATGTCCAGGGCCGGCGGGCCTTTCAGTGGACGACGATACTGGCTATCGCCGGCGCCATCTTCAGCCATCAGCAAGGGGGTGCTGTCTTGGTGGCGGTGCCGCTCTCGGTCTTGCTGGTGCGATGGAGGATGGGAAGAGACAGGCCATCGATCAATTACGCGCTGGCCTGCGCGGGGCTCGTCCTCCTCTGTGCTGCGTTCTGGTTTGCGACGGTCTACCAGCTGCCGGGTGAGCTCACGCGGATCGCGGGTCACAGCGGACTGAATCCGGAACATGCGGGCGTGAACGTGAACCTCGCGCAGTGGTACCAGCACGCGCTTGAGCTCGAGCAAGTTGTCCCGCTCGGTCTGCTGTTGTGGCCAACGATCGTCTTCCTTGCCCTGAGGTCGCTGCGGGAACGCAGGAGTCAGGCGCATCACGGGATCGCCTACCTCAGCGTTTTCTTTCTGCTCTCTGCCATCGCCCTCATGGCGAATGTCAACATCGTGCACTGGCGCTTGTGGGTCTGGGTTCTGCCGGCCTACATCCTCCTGCTCACGCTCAGTGCGGTCACGATCGTCGAGTGGCTCGGCGTCACGAATGCCAGGGCATACGCGCCTCCTCCCCGTCCAGCGGTCTGGCGGGCCGGGTTGGTCGGGTGGGCCCTCGTGGTGCTCGTGGTCGTTGCGGTCACGCAGGGCCCCACCAGATACCTCCAGCTCATGGACAAGGCGTACCTGCCTCCTTGCCGCGGAAGCTGTTCTCCAGACGTTGAAGCGCAATACGCGGCGTTCCGTCCTTGGATGGCTAACGATGATTTCGTAGTCTCTTCCAACCCAAAGGTGACGAACTATTATCTTGGACGGGTCGACGGCTACTTGCGAGAGAGACAGCGAGAGGACGGGCAGTTCACCTCATTCGAGAGCCCGACGGATGAGTACCTTGGGATTCCCTTGATCGACACACAGGACGAGCTGGAGGAGCTCAGGCGATCGCCACGCCGCGTTTGGATCCTCGTAGACCATAAGGCCATGAGATTCTCGAGCCGGCACACACGCGACTTCCTCTCCCGGGCGTACGCGAAACACCAGGAACACGACGTCCTGACCGTGTACGTGAACTCCGTCGTGAAGCCGAGCGACTGACGTGATCGCAACACCGTGGTTTTTCGCCCACCCGACTCTTCCCTCAGCTTGTCGGCCGCCCTGCCGAGTAGGTATACTTCGCTTATAGGCTAGATGAGCATGAACAAGGAACTCTTAGTCGTTGATGATGAGCCGATGCTTCGCAAGACGCTGAGCGCGCTCTTTGCGGAGCGGGGCTTTCACGTC
>JACQHS010000096.1 GCA_016198915.1 Candidatus Omnitrophota bacterium | reverse complement strand
CGAGGATGCGCTTGAGGTCGTTCTCGACCAGGGCCAGGCACGCCGACAGGAACGCAGTGAGCCCGCCGATCCACATAATGGTGGTGAGCACCGTGGGCAGCCCCTCGAAGAGCCAGAAGGTTCGGCACAGCAGATAGACACCCGCGGCGACCATCGTCGCGGCATGGATCAGCGCGGAGACCGGGGTGGGTCCCTCCATGGCATCAGGCAGCCAGACGTGCAGCGGAAACTGCGCTGACTTGCCGGCGACCCCGCAGAAGAGCAGCAGCCCGATCAGCGGCAGCAGGCCGGCGGCGATCATGCCGCTCTGTGCCAGTGCCGGAAGCCGGCTCTGCAAGGTTGGGAAATGGAAGGTGCGCTCCGAGATCAGCGGGCTCGAGACGGCCCACAACGCGAGGATGCCCAGGAAAAAGCCGAAATCGGCCACGCGGTTCACCATGAATGCTTTCTTGCCGGCCTCGGCCGCGGCAGGTTTGGCGTACCAATGGCCGATCAGCATGTACGAGCAAAACCCCACCAACTCCCAACCGATAAAGAGCTGGACCCAGTTGGTCGAGAGGACGATAGTTAGCATGGAAAACGCAAAGAGCGACAGCATGCCGAAGTAGCGGCTGTACGCGTGGTCCTCGGCCATGTAGCCGAGGGAGTAGAGGAAGATGGCGCTGCCGACCCCGGTGACGACCAGCGTCATGAGCAGCGACAGCTGGTCGAGGAGGATCCCAAACGGCACCGTGAGGTTCGGGAGAGCGATCCAGAGGACCGCGTGTTCGTAGGGGAGCGTTACGTGGCCGTTGAGCGCGTCGAGAAACAGCCATCCGGCGCAGACAAACGAAATCAACAAGGCCCCGACCGCCAGCAGGGCGCTCAGATGCTTTCGGTGGATGCCGAAGACGAGGATGAGGCAGGCGGCGGCCAGCGGGGCGAAGAGGATCGTCCAGCCGAGGGCTTCTACCATTTCAGGAGATTCACTTCATCGGCGTTGAGCGTCTTGAGTTGGCGTGCCAGCAGCACCGCGATGGCCAGGCCCACCGTGACCTCGGCGGCAGCGACGATGATGATGAAGAAGACGACGATCTGTCCGCCGAGATCGCCCCATGCCCGCGCGTACGCGACGAAGGCGAGGTTTGCGGCGTTGAACATGATTTCAATGCACAGCAGGATCATGAGCACGTTGCGCCGCGTCATGATGCCGACGAGCCCGATGCAGAAGAGCACGGCGCTTGCCGTGAGATAGTGCGTCAGGGTAATCATCGATTGGATTTTTGCTTGGCGAGGGTGACGGCGCCAATGATGGCGGCGAGAATGAGGAACGACGCCAGCTCAAAGGGCAGGAGGTACTTCACAAACAGCAGGCGTCCGATAGCTTCGACGGTCCCGCTGGGCGATGCCACTTGGGCAAGCGGCGGCTCCCCAACGGGGGATTCGAAGGATCGAAGCAGCTGATAGAGCAATGCAGTAGCCGTCGCTATTCCGAGACTTCGAAGGGTGAACAGGCGCATCCTCGCCAGCGCCTCGGGTTCCAGATTGAGGAGCATGATGATAAAGAGGAAGAGCACCAGCACCGCCCCGGCATAGAGCAGCACCTGCAAGGCGGCGAGGAAGTAGGCGCCCAGCATGACGAACAGGGAGGCGAGGCAGAACATGACGACAAGCAGGGAGAGGACACTGTAGATCGGCTGGCGGCTGAGCACGACGCAGAGGGCGGCCGCCAGCATCACCGTCGTGAAGAGGTAAAAAAAGGCCGCCTCGGTCATAATCGTGGTTGTGGGCCCCGCGAGGTGTGGGAAGATTGTGAAAAAAATCACAAACTTGGACCATTATACAATCAACGAACTCTGCTGTCTATTACCATAGCGGCAGGGCCTGTCACGGCATTCGCTAGCCGCTCAGCAGATTTTCCCGCTGAGCGAGGCGAGGGCGGTAAAATCTGAATTCGCGGCTGCGCGAACGCCGTGCCACCCGCCGCCTGACGATCAGCGGCGGGAGAGCCCGGCCTGCGATGAGCCGCACCTCGGCGTTTCGAGCGGCCAGGGTGTCCCCCCAGGTCTGCGTACGGGACGAGCGAGAAACGCCGTGGAGCGCAGACGCGCCTCGGTGGGGCGCGGCCAGCGGTGCGGCGAACGCAGGACGGGCTAGGCCCGCCGCTATGAGAGCGACACCAGCGTTTCCAATAGCAAGAGGGTATGTTATCCTAAGAGCCCATGAGTACGGCACGACTCATCATCGCTGACAGCGAGAAAAACGCCAACCTCTACTACGCCACCCGGTTCCTGGCTCCGGACCCCTTCATCTTCGCCCAGGTCAACGGCCAGCGGGTCCTCGTCATGAGCGATCTCGAAGTGGACCGGGCCAAGGCGCAGGCCAAAGCAGAGGAGGTGCTCTCCTTCACGAAACTCTCCCAGCAGGTCAAACATCGCGGGGTTGCTGAACCGACCATGATGGATGTCGTCGACGAGCTGCTGAAGAGCCGATCCGTCAACGACATTGAAGTCCCGGCCGATTTCAATGTCGCCCATGCCGATGCGCTGCGCAAGCGCGGCTACCCCGTCTCGCCCAAGCCGGATCCGTTCTATCCGGAGCGGATGATCAAGTCCGACCAGGAGATCGTCCACCTCACCGAGACACTGCGGATCACCGAAGATGCCCTGGCGACTGCGATTGAGCTGATCCGCAGCGCCGAAGTCAAACCGGATCGTACCCTCTGGCTTGGCGGAAAACCGCTCACCGCGGAGTTACTGCGCAAGGCGATGCACCTGACGATGATGGAGCGCGACTG
>JACQHS010000097.1 GCA_016198915.1 Candidatus Omnitrophota bacterium | reverse complement strand
GGACCGACATCATCAAAGAAACCTACGGGATGCTGGAGGCCTCCGGCGTGAACTACGTCGGCAATGTCGAGGGGCACGACATCATCTCCGGCGAGTTCGACGTCATCGTCTGCGACGGCTTCGCCGGCAACGTCGCGCTCAAGACCGCCGAGAGCCTCGCGCGCGCCGTCAACATCCTCCTGAAGCGCTCCCTCGCGGCGAGCCCCATCACTCGGCTGGGCGCGTGGCTGGCCCGTGATGCCTTTCTCAAGCTGCGCCAAGAGGTGGACTACGCCGAGCACGGGGGGGCTCCCCTGTTGGGCGTCGATGGCATCTCGATCATTGCGCATGGGGCTTCCGGCGCCAAAGCGATCAAGAACGCGATCCGCGTCGCCTACGAATCGATCCGCCACGAGCTCAATCAGCATATGGTCGAGGCGGTCCACAGCCACGCCCAGCGCGTCGAGCGATGAGCGCTGCTCCTGCGGCACTTCCTCGCATTGGCATCACCGGCCTTGGGATGCACGTGCCCCAGAAGGTGCTGACGAATGCCGATCTGGAGAAGATGGTGGAGACGACGGATGAGTGGATCCAGAGCCGCACCGGCATCCGCGAACGCCGCGTGGCGGAGGTGGGCACGACGACCAGCGACCTCGCCTATGAGGCGGCGGTCGAAGCGCTCCAGCAGGCGAAGCTGGCAGCCAAGGACGTCGAGCTGCTGATCGTCGCCACGACGACCCCGGACATGCTGTTTCCATCGACCTCTTGCCTTGTGCAGCAGCGCCTGGGTGCGACGGGGGCGGTCGGCTTCGATGTGTCCGCGGCCTGCTCCGGGTCGGTGTTTGCGATGATCACCGCTCAGCAGTACCTGCTGACCGGCCGCTACCGTAACGCCCTCGTCATCGGTGCTGAAGTGCTGTCCAGTTTCATCGATTGGACCGACCGTTCGACATGCGTGCTCTTCGGCGACGGAGCCGGGGCATGCGTCATGCAGCCGGTGTCGCGGGGCGGGATCCTTGCCACCGACATGGGCTCGGACGGCTCGGCCGCCGAGATGCTCTACATGCCTGGCGGCGGCTCCAAATACCCGCCCTCGCATTCCTCTGTGGACCAGCGGCTGCACTTTTTACGAATGAACGGGACCGAGGTGTTCAAAGTCGCGGTCCGGCGGATGGCTGAGTCGGCCAAACGCGTCATGGCGGATGCGAAGCTGACGCCGGAGCACGTGGAATGCTTCATTCCCCACCAGGCGAATACCCGCATCATTGAAGCGGTCGCGAAGTTTGCCGATCTACCCATCGAGAAGGTCTACATGAACCTCCAGCGCTACGGCAACACCTCCGCCGCCTCCAACCTCATCGCCCTCTACGAAGCGGTCAGGGACGGCGTCATCAAGCGCGATGATCACGTCGTCATGGTCGCCTTCGGCGCCGGCCTCACGTGGGGCTCCCTCCTCCTCCAGTGGTAACCTTCGCGTATTTTCTTCCGGGTCAAGGGGCGCAAGCAGTCGGGATGGGCAAAGCCTTCTATGACCGCTTCGATGAGGCCAAGGCTGTCTACCAGAGCGCCAAGAAGCGTTTGGGATTTGACATCGCAGCACTCTGCTTCGAAGGCCCGCCGGAGGAGCTCACCAAAACCGAAAAATGCCAGCCGGCGCTGTTTGTGACGTCGCTGGCCGCCTTCGCCGCGTTCAAGCGAGTGGTTCCTGCCTCACTCGCTCCTGTAGCGTCAGCCGGCTTGAGCCTTGGAGAGTTGACCGCCTTGGCGGTCGCCGAAGCGTTCAGCCCTGAGGATGGCTTTTACCTTGTGCAGGCTCGGGGTGAGGCGATGGCGGAGTGCGCCGCGCACCACCGGGGGGCGATGCTCGCCGTCATCGGGCTCTCAGGGGAGGCGGTCGACGAGATCTGCAAGAAATCCGGGGCAGTGGGGGCAAACTTCAACGCGGCGGACCAAGTCGTGCTGTCCGGCACGGTGGAAGCCATCGAGAAAGCGGAAGGATTAGCGAAGGAGCGGGGCGCTAAGCGGACGATCAGGCTGGAGGTCGCTGGGGCGTTTCATTCCCCGTTGATGCAATCAGCGGCCGACGTGTTCAAGACGGCGCTCGCCAAGGTGGAGATCAAGCCGCCGGTCTTTCCGATCGTCTCCAACGTCACCGGCGAACCGGTCACTGATCCGGGCAAGATCCGGGAGCTGCTCGTCAAACAGATCGTCAGTCCGGTCCGGTGGGAAGCGTCGGTGCGCGCCATGCTCAAGGCGGGTGCGACCCACTTCATCGAATTTCCCCCTGCCCGGGTCCTCACCGGCCTGCTGCGGCGCATCGAGAAGAGCGCCTCCGGCCTGGCCGTGGACACGCCTGAAGACTTCGGTAAGGTCGCCGAAGCCCTCGCCATTCCCCTCTCGATCTAAACGACCGCCAGCATCCGCTCGATCGGCCGCACAGCACGCTCAGCGATTTCCGGTTTCACCGTCACCACGTGCTGCATCTTCACCAGCGACATGAACGCCTTCTCCAGGGTGTTGCGCTGCATGTGGTGACAGGTGGCGTGCTCGCTGGCCGGATAAAACGACCGGTTCGGATACTGGTGGCACAGCCGGTTCAACAAACCGGTTTCTGTCGCGATGATGAACTCTTTCGCCGGCGAGCGCTCGACGTAGCGCACCATCCCCTCCGTTGAGAGCACTTGATCCGCCAGGTCCATCTGCTTGGTGGTGCAGCCGCATTCCGGGTGCATCAGAAACTCCGCCTCCGGGTGTGTGTCCCGCAGC
>JACQHS010000093.1 GCA_016198915.1 Candidatus Omnitrophota bacterium | reverse complement strand
GGTGTCGGCTCAACACGCAACGGCCGCGACAGCTGCGGCAAGCGCCTCGGCGTGAAACACTACGAGGGGGAGTGGGTGACGGCTGGCACCATTCTGGTGCGGCAGCGGGGCACCCCCTTCAAGGCGGGGTGGTTCGTCGGCACCGGAAGCGACTGGACCTTGTTCGCCAAGAAAGACGGCATCGTGCGGTTTCCGAAGCCGCGGATCGTGTCGATTGAGCCCAAGGCCGCTGTGGCAGTCGCCGGAAAACCGTGACGGCACTGAACCGAGTTGCGCCGTTTCCATTGTTCTGTTCTTCCTTCTTCCCTCTTCCTTCCACCTTCTAAGCATGCCCCATGCGGTTTGTCGATCTCGCCAAGATCACCGTCAACGCTGGAGACGGCGGACGTGGCTGTTCCGCCTTCGCGCAGCCTCCCTATACCCGCTTCCCCTATCCTGACGGCGGCGACGGCGGCGACGGCGGCGACGTCATCGTCCGCGCCGATCCCAACGTCGCCACTCTGCTCGATTTTCAGTTCCGTCATGAATTCAAGGCCGGCCGCGGCGGGCACGGTGGATCCAATACGAGAACCGGCAAGCGGGGGGAAGACCGCCTGGTCCTGGTACCGGTGGGGACGGTGATTCGTGAGACGGCCGATGGCCCGACTCTGAGCGACCTCACCGGGTCCGGCGAAGAGGTCATCGTGGCACGAGGCGGCCGCGGCGGCTACGGCAACGCGACCCGCGCGGCCTCCGCGAAGCAGTTGGAGAAGACCCAGCACCGGGCGCAGGCGGCAGAAGCGACAGCAGGCGAAGCCGGCGAGCAGCGCGCGCTAATCCTTGAGCTCAAGCTGATCGCCGATGCAGGGATCGTCGGCTTCCCCAACGCGGGGAAGTCTTCATTGCTGCGGCGCCTTTCCACCGCCCGTCCCAAAGTTGGCGCATACCCCTTTACGACGCGCTACCCGGTTCTGGGGGTAGTGGAGGCGCCGGGGCGCGGCTCCTTTGTGGCCTGCGATATCCCAGGGCTCATTGAGGGCGCCCATGAGGGCAAGGGGCTCGGCATCCAGTTTCTCCGCCACATCGAGCGCACCCGCGTGCTCGTGCACCTGGTGGATCTGGCCGGCGTCGACGGGCGCGACCCGGTGGAGGCGTATCACGGTCTGAACGAAGAGTTGGCGGCGTATCACGAGTCGCTGGCGTCAAAGCCGCAGGTCATCGCGGCGAACAAGATGGATCTGCCGGCGGCCCGGAGCGAGCTTGCGCGATTTTCGCGCGCGGTCGGCGGGCGTGTGCTGCCGGTCTCTTGCGCGACCGGGGAAGGCATCCCCGCGCTGATCGAAGCGGTCTGGGAGGCGTTGCAGCAACATGGGTGAGTCGCAGGACGTCCGTCGGTTCGTCGTGAAGGTCGGGACCAGCGTCCTGACAGATGCGGCCGGGCGGGTCCTCCTCCGCCGGATCGAGTCTCTGGCTGAGCAGCTGGCCGCATGCCGCCGGCAGGGCCGCCAGCCGATCCTCGTCTCATCGGGCGCGATCGCCTGCGGCATGGCCAAGCTCAACCTCCCGCGCCGGCCGAAGGGAATCGCCCAGCTGCAGGCGTGTGCCGCGATCGGACAGAGCGAGCTCATGCATCTCTATACGTTGGCCTTCGGCGCGCAGGCCACGATGACCGCGCAGGTCCTGCTCACCCAGGACGATTTGTCGAACCGGACGCGGTTTGCCAACGCCAAACAGACCTTGCTGACCCTGCTCCACCGGCATGTCGTGCCGATCATCAACGAGAACGACACCGTGGCGGTTGAAGAGATCACGTTTGGCGACAATGATCGGCTGGCGGCGCTCGTCGCTGTCGCGGTGGACGCCCAGCTGCTCGTCATCCTCTCGGATGTGGACGGGTTGCTGCAGGACGGCAAGATCGTCGAGCGGGTGGAAGCGCTCGATCACGGCCCTCGCGCGGCGGTCCACGGCTCGACGCGCGAGACGACCAAAGGCGGGATGGCCTCCAAGCTGGATGCGGCACGGATGGCCGGACATCACGGGATTCCGATGGTGATCGCCAACGGCACCCGAGCCTCCGTGCTCACCGACCTGTTGGCCGGACAGCCCGTGGGCACACTCTTTGTGCCGCCGCGCAACCGCTTGAGCTCTCGCAAGTGGTGGATCGCCTTTTCCCTGCGCCAGCCGCGTGGAGAGCTCATTGTGGATGCGGGGGCCGCCCAGGCGCTCTCGGCAGGCGGCAAGAGCCTGCTGCCATCAGGGGTCGTGGCGATTAACGGCCGGTTTGAGGCTGGGGCGTTCGTGGCGATCAAGGATGAGGCGCGCGACGAGGTGGCGCGCGGGGTGTGCAACTATTCCTCGACAGAACTCCTCCAGGTTCGAGGGATGAAGAGTGCTGACGCGGCGCGGACCCTGGGCCAGACGAAAGCGCGTGAGGTCGTCCATCGCGACCATTTGGTTCTGGCGAAGGAAATGCAGGCCTGATGTCTACGACAACATCTCAGGTGACATCGGATGTCAAGTCAGCGGTGGTCGACACCGTAAGCCGCGCCAAGGAAGCGGCCCGAACACTTTCGCGTGCCTCCACCGAGCAAAAGAATACGGCGCTTGCTGCGATGGCCAAGTACCTGCATTCACAACGCCCTATCATCCTCGAGGCAAACGCGAGAGATGTGAAGGCGGCCCAGACTCAGGGCTTGTCCTCAGCCCTGATCGATCGATTGCGATTGAATGAGCAGCGATTGAGTGAGATGGAGACCTCCATCGAAGCGGTGATTGCGCTGCCGGATCCGGTCGGAGCGGTCTTGCGCGAGTGGCGCCGCCCGAACGGCCTCTCAATCCGCAAAGTCCGGGTGCCGCTGGGCGTCATCGGGATCATCTACGAGTCCCGGCCGAATGTGACGAGCGAATGCGCGTCGCTGTGCGTCAAAAGTGGCAACGCGGTCGTCTTGCGGGGGGGCTCTGAATCGTTTCACTCCAATCAGGCGATCGGCGCAGCGCTGAAGCAAGCGCTCGTCGCAGCCAAGCTGCCGGAGGCCGCAGTCAGCACCATTCCGACGGCCGACCGCGCCGGCGTGGATGTGATGCTGCAGTTGGACCAGCTCATTGATGTCATCATCCCGCGGGGCGGGGAGGCGTTGATCCGCAAGATCGTTGAGACCTCACGGATTCCGGTCATCAAGCACGCCAAGGGGGTCTGCCACGTCTATGTGGATGAGGCCGCCGATGCGGCCATGGCCGAGACCATCGTCCTGAATGCGAAATGCCAGCGGCCGGCCACCTGCAACGCCATGGAGACGCTGCTGGTGCATGAGCGGATGGCGCCGGCGTTTCTGCCGTCGGTCATCCGCCGGCTGGAGGCGGCGAAGGTGGAAATCCGCGGCGATGAGCGCACCCGCGCCCTCGTCCCAGGCCTGAAGGCGGCGACCGAGGAAGATTGGGTGACAGAGTACCTGGATCTCATTCTGTCGATCAGAGTCGTCCGATCGCTGGAGGAGGCGATCGAGCACATCGGCCGGTACGGCTCGGCGCACTCGGATGCGATCGTGACCAAGGATGAAGCGAGCGCCAAGCGGTTCGTCCAGGAGGTCGACTCCGCGGCGGTGTTTGTGAACGCCTCGACCCGGTTTACCGACGGGTTTCAGTTCGGGCTGGGGGCGGAGATCGGGATCAGCACGGACCGGCTCCACGCCCGCGGCCCCATGGGCCTGGAAGAGCTGACGACCTACAAATATGTGGTCTATGGCACAGGGCAGATCCGTGAGTGAGACGCAGTTGCCGTTCGATCGCGGCGGGTCCTACCACCCGCGATGGCTGCGGGTCCTGGCTCTGCATAGCGGCGGGCCTGGGCCCGTCCTGCGTTCGCCGCATCGCTGGCCGCGCCCCACCGAGGCGCGTCGGCGCTCCACGGCGTTTCTCACTCGTCCCGTACGGAGCCCGTGGGGACACCGTGGCCGCTCGAAACGCCGAGGTGCGGCT
>JACQHS010000092.1 GCA_016198915.1 Candidatus Omnitrophota bacterium | reverse complement strand
GGATGGGGGTTGGGGGCCAGTGCCCGGAACCCAGAACCCCGAACCCAGAACAAAACAGAAGAAGGTTATGATCTTAGGAGGAGGGCCCAACCGGATCGGGCAGGGGATCGAGTTTGACTACTGCTGCGTGCACGCGGCGTTTGCGCTGCGCGAGCTGGGCATCCACAGCATCATGGTGAACTCCAATCCTGAAACCGTGTCCACCGACTACGACACCTCGGATACGCTGTATTTCGAGCCGGTGACGCTAGAGGATGTGCTCCACATCGTGCAGCGCGAGCGGCCGGACGGCGTCATCGTGCAGTTCGGCGGACAGACGCCGCTGAACCTCACCGCGGGCCTGGCCAACGCCGGTGTGCCGATCCTGGGCACCTCGCCGGAGGCGGTGGACATCGCGGAGGACCGGGAGAAGTTCAAGCGGCTGCTCGATGAGCTGGGGCTGCGCCAACCGCCCAGCGGCACCGCGATGACGCCGGAAGAAGCGAAACTCACGGCCCACGCGGTCGGGTATCCCTGCCTGGTGCGGCCGTCCTACGTCTTGGGCGGGCGCGCCATGGAGATCGTCTATGACGACGACCAGCTGAAGCATTTCGCCCAGCAGGCCTTCGACGTCTCCCCAGGATTTCCCGTGCTCATCGACAAGTTTCTGGAAGATGCGATTGAAGTGGATGTCGATTTGGTGGGCGACGGCGACACGTTCGTCATCGGCGGGCTGCTGGAGCACATCGAAGAAGCCGGGATCCATTCCGGCGACAGCGCCATGGTGCTGCCGCCTCATACGCTCAGCGATGAGCTGCTCGATGAGATCCGCGCGGCGGCGCATAAACTGGCCAGAACGCTTTCGATCATCGGGTTGATGAATGTGCAGTGCGCGGTCAAAGACGACGTCGTCTATATCCTGGAAGTCAACCCACGCGCCTCGCGGACGGTCCCGTTCGTTTCGAAGGCGATCAACGTGCCGCTGGCGAAAGTTGCGACGCGGGCGATGGCCGGAATCAGCCTGCGCGAGCAGGGCGTGACCGGCGAGGTGACACCGCCGTATCTCGCGGTCAAGGAGTCGGTCTTTCCATTCTCGCGGTTCGCCGGCGTGGATATCCTCCTCGGCCCGGAGATGCGCTCTACCGGCGAGGTCATGGGCATTGATGAGCAGTTCGGCGAGGCGTTCATTAAATCGCAGATCGCCGCCGGCCAGCTGCTGCCGCGCTCCGGGACGATCTTCATCAGTGTGAAGAACCGCGACAAACGGGCCATCGCCCTGGTCGCGCAGCAACTCGAGGAGCTGGGATTTGAGCTAGCGGCGACCCAGGGAACGGCGAAGGCATTACAGCGCTACGGGGTCCACGCGCGCGTGGTCAAAAAGATCCACGAGGGCCGCCCCAACGTGCTGGATTTGATTAAAAGCGGCCAGGTGCAGCTGGCCATCAACACCCCGTCAGGCCGTCTGCCGCGCGCCGATGAAGTGCAGATCCGCTCAGCGGCCGCCGCCCTGGGGCTGCCGTGCATCACGACGATCGCGGGCGCTCAGGCGTCGGTGAACGGCATCCGGGCGCTCTTGAAGCGCCAACTGACGGTCAAGCCGATTCAGCGCTATCACGAGTTGCTGCGGACGTCAGCGCCCTAAGGAAGCCGATGGCCGACGCAGAGCATCGACGGGATCCGCGGATTCCCCACGGCTTCCTGGTACGGTATCGGCGGCCGTCAGAATCCGGCTGGTCGGTGTCTCCCCTGCGGGATCTGAGCAGCAGCGGAGCGCGGTTCTTGGGCGAGCACACGTTTGAGGTGGGGACCGATCTCGACTGCCAGCTGATGCTCCCGTTGGCCAGGGAGCCGCTGGTCTTGCAGGCCCGCGTGGCATGGGTGAAACCCGGACCCATGAATCTCGCGGAGTACGGCGTCACCTTTCAGGCTGATGCGCCTGGGGTCCAAGAGGTGATTGACGTGGCCGTCGCGCACTTCCTTCGCAAGCAACGGAAACCGTGATGGGGGAGAAGGAACAGCGAGACTTTGGCCGGGTGTCGGTGCCGTTCACCATCCGGTACCGCATCTATGGAGAGCTCGGAGAGTCATGGCACGAGATCGCGACCATCAATATCAGCGCCGGAGGGATGCGGTTTCGCACCGACGATCTGATCGAGATCGGCAGCCAGCTCGAGTTGGAGATTGCGCTCCCCGGGTCGCCTGCCCCGCTCGTCGTGCAGGGGAAAGTCGTGTGGAGCCAAGCGCTGGGGGCAGGGGCCAGCGAGAACGGCGTGCAGTTCATGGCGATGACTCCGGAGCAGCACGAGCATGTCGACAGTCTGGTACGGT
>JACQHS010000089.1 GCA_016198915.1 Candidatus Omnitrophota bacterium | reverse complement strand
TTTGAACCCCGCAACCTCTTGTCCGACTTCAAGAAAATGCGTTTTGCGGGTCGTCACATCTTCCAGGATCGCCCGCTGCCGATTGCCGAATTTAATGAGGCCTTTGAACACAAACTGCGGTGCGGGTGGGGCGGCAGGCGAAGAGGCTGTGCCCTCCGGGCTGGAGGCGTCTGTCGGCGGCTTGAGGCGTCGAACCGAGGAAAAGGGGTTCGCGGCCATGATCGCTGCAAACACGTCAGGAGAGAACTTTTGGGCATCGCCAAGCTCCGCAGGCATCGGGTACTGCTCCTCCACATGCTTCCAGGGCATCGCGGCGGGCGCGGGCTGTTGTGACTGCACCACCGCAGCCTGCCACCACCAGGCTGCCGCAGCCACTACAGCCAGACCGACGGGAATGAAGGAAGATCCGAGAGAAATCCGCGAGCTCATTCGTCGTGTGGCGTCGGCTTCGCAGGTTTCGGGGATGTCGCCGGCCGCTTGGAGGAACCGGGTTTGGCTCGTGGAACTTCTGCGGCCTCTTCATCATCACGAGGAGGCCCTGGGGTCTCGGCGGTCACGAGGTATCGTGACAGGAGCAGCTCAACCTCAAGGGTATCCGTCGCCGGGGCCGCTCGAATGGCGAGGACGTCAATGAGCGGTGTCACGCGCTGGATGGCGCCGAGCACCTTCATCAGCTGCGGCAGTGAGGCGTTGAATCGTACGCGGACCGGCAGACGAGTGAGAAACGGCTCCTCGCCTTTCGGCTGCAACACCGGCTGCGGATCATCGATCTTGAACGAGGTCAGCGCCGACACCCCTTGCTCGAAGATGAGCGCTGCGGCTTCTTTAATCAACGACAGCTGGATGAGCAGCCGGGGGACCGTATCGGAGGGCGGCAATTCCTTGGGAAACCCCAGCTGTTCCGGGACGGCCATCGCGCGAGCCGTCGCCAGCCGCTCCAGCGTGCGCTGGACTTCATGGAACTGCTCTTGAAAGTACAGCTGGGGATCCGCGCTCGCCGCCTCCGCCACCGGCGCTGAGGCGACGCGCTGCAGCCACTCTTGATACCGGCGATCGAGCGAGGCCTGGCGGGAGGTGAGGTACGCCATCACCTCATCATTGGGAGGGATCTTGCCGCTGAGCACCAATTTTTTCATCGCCCCGGCTTTCGCCGTGATCTGGCTGTCAATCGCGCTCAGGTTGAGCCGCCAGAAGATGCCCCCGGCCACGGCGGCCCCGGCCACCATGGCGGCGACCATCGGCCCCATCGGCACCGCCCGACGCTGCGCCATCACGAGGGCTCGCGCTGGATCTGCACCACAAAGGTCACAAGCTCTTTGCCGCTGCCGGGCTCCGTGATCACATTGGTCGCGAGCGGCTTGACCGTCGTCATGGCCGCGGCGCTCTTCAATTGATCCAGAAACTGCGTGACATCTTGAAAGGACGTCGCGCGGCCCTCGAGCGTGCCCTCGACCATTTTCTCTTTGGTGCACTCCAGTTTCGTCAACCACGCCGTTTCGGGCAGCGCCTCGGAGACCTGCGCGAGCAGGCGCGTCAGCAGGATTCGGTCCGTCACGAGCCGTTCCAGCTGATGGCTGCGCGCCTCCAAGTATTGCTGGTGACGGACGAGCGCTTGGACCTTGGGCCGCAGGGTCCGGTACAACCGCTCCTGTTTCTCCAACGATTGGAGCAGCAGCGTCCGCCGGCTGCGCACTTCCATCATGCCCTTCAGCCCAAAGCCGATCGCCAGGAGGGCCAAGACGCCGCTCACGAGAACCGCGGTCCGTTGGACGCGGCGGGCGCGCCCTTCCGCCTGCGCACGGTCCAATAGATTGAGCGAAACGGGTGCCAGTCCAAGCCCTTGGAGTGCCAGGCCAATGGCCACCGTCCAGCGCTCCAGCTGGTCCATGGTCGCGTTCAATGCCGCCGCACGGGTCAATCGCAGCGCCTCCACCTCAAGGTTCAACCGTGCCGCAATCGCCTCGGAGAGTCTCGGCAGCGCGGCGGAAGCCCCCACGAGCCAAATCTTTCGAGGCAGGTCCGGAAACTGTTGGTGGAAGATGTCCCAGGACGCAGCGAGCTCTTGGAGAAACGCGTCACCCGCCTGCGGGGCCTGCGCTGACGGCGTCTGAGGCAGCGAGGTGGCCACCGGCGTCACCGCCAGCTGTGTCGCGGTGCGGATGATCCATTCCGCCGTCGGATCGTTGAGGAGGTTGAGCAGCACGACAGGGGGTGAGGCGGCGGTCACCGACTGGGTCTCCCACGCGTTGAGCGTGGCGACGGGATTGATGGCCACGGCACCCACCGACAGTCCCGCCCGCCGGCAGCAGGCCAGCCGCTCATCCAGCAGCGAGCGCTTCATCGCCGCGGCCACCGCATTCCGCATTCCCTGCTTCTGTCCATTCTGAGAGAGCCAGCGGAAGTGCCACACCGCCTCGGCTAACTCAAAGGGGAGGTGCTGCTGGAGTTCGAATTGAACGGCAAGGCCCGCCCGCCGAGGATTGGCCACGAGCGGGGTCACGGTGGCGAGGATGGCCGACGTGCTGGGCACGCCAAGGACCACCGGCTGATTCAGCGGCAGCGTGCGGCGCAGCTGGATGAGCGCCTGCGTGAGGGCGTCGGGATTTCCGGTTTCGCAGGGCAGCTCGCGGGAGGCGCGAATCTTGACCCGCGCGGACGGGGCCCGAGCCGCCCCTTCGAGCACCACGGCCCGCAGGGCGCTCGGACCCAGTTCAATGCCGATGCCCGTCATCGCCAGTGATCAGTGATTAGTGGACAGTGATCGGTGGGGTGCGATCCATGGAGACCATTATGACATATACGGGAGAGAAGGTCACACGCCACTGACCACTAATCACTGACCACTGACCACTAGCCACTAGTCCACGCGCCAGAGCTTGATGGCCGGCCCCTTCGGGACGGTAAAGAGGGAGGGCTCCACGCCGACGATCCAGGTCCGCTCGGCGGGCGACGGATCTTCCTCATCAGGCTGAATCCCGTCAATCCCGTTGACTTCTTTCGCGGCCTTGACGCGGAAGTAGTGGTTGCCGAACGCCAGATTCGCGGGTGCAACCGAGGAGGCCGAACTCCACTCAGACCAGTCGTCGCCGTCCACGGCGTACGAGAACACGCAGTCCCCTTCCGGGCACAGGAACGTGAAGGCCGCCGTGTGGTCTGGCGTGTAGCCGGCCGGGCCGCTCGTCAGGATCGTGTCGGGTGCGAGCAACCCCAATTCGATCTCATCGGAGACCGGGGCCGAGATGTTGCCGGCCTTATCCTTGAACTTCACGTAGACCGTTTGCGCGCCGCGCATCAGGTTGAGCTTCCACAATTCGCGCCGCCCCACAAACGGTTCTTCCACGTAGCCGGTCAACTCTTGATTGCTGATCAGCACGCTGTCCAGCCCGGACACCGCATCGGAGGCGGTCAAGGTCAAGGTGACGTGCGCGCTGGTCGTCATCGCCGCCCCGGCGTTGATGACCACCGACCCGGACGGCGGGGTCGCATCCAGGCTCGCACTCCACACCAGCGGTGCGGCCGCGTTGCCCACGCGGTCCGCGACGCGGAGTGTGAGGCTGTTGGTCCCCTCATTCCACGCGCCGCCCCCGGTCGCGGACAATGCCCCGGTTGGCTCATCGAACTGAATCGAGCTGGTCTGGCTGTTCACCAACACTTCAATGCCGCTCTGCGCGACCCCGCTTCCGGCATCGGTCACGGTCGCGGTGACCGTCGCGGTTGCGCCGCTGAGCAGGCTCCCCGGCGAGGGCGCGTAGCTGGTAATCTGCGGCGGGGCGGTATCGATCCACAGCTCAAGGGAGATCGGCTTGCCGGTGGTGCCGGCCGTGTTCACTGCGAGCACTGAGAACGGATGTTTGCCGTCAGACAGCTGCTTGATCGAACTGGCGGCGATATCCAATGCGGTCGACGTGGTATCAATCGTGTCATCCGGGGTGCCGTCAATCGCGTAACTGTAGCCGGCCACATCCACCCCGCCGGCAGGGGCTTCCCACAGGTAGTAGGGATCGCGGTCCTTCTGCCACGTCAAGGGGGGGATCTCCGTCCCGAACGCATCGGTCTTCGCCAACAGGATCGTGATGTCAAGCTCCGAACGGAGGACCGGGGGGGCCGCCGACAGCGACGCGCCGAGGAACCCTGGGAGGATCTTGAAGTTCGCGCTGGACATCCGCACACCGGCGACCGCCTCACCCACGTTAATCTGCTGCCGGAACTGTGATGAGGTGACGGCCCCCCCGCCTTGGTTCGTCCCCCCAGCCTCCAGTTTCTTGTCGCTCGATGAGCTGATCGCCGCCTCCGCGCAGTGATCAGTGACCAGTGGCCAGTGACCAGTGAAAAGGAGCAGTGCGAGGAGGACGACACCGTGCGGTCTCGTCGACCACTGACCACCGACCACTGACCACTGAT
>JACQHS010000090.1 GCA_016198915.1 Candidatus Omnitrophota bacterium | reverse complement strand
TCATGAGCGAGCGCTTCAGCAGAACGTTGATGGCATGGGCCAGGCTCTCGGCGGTTTTCAGGGCGACGTTGCCCGCGAAGCCGTCGCAGACGATGACGTCGAACTCGCCGGAGAAGATGTCGTGCCCCTCGACATTGCCGACGAAGTTCACGCCGGAGGCCTCCAGCATCCCGTAGGTTTCTTTGATGAAGTCGGTCCCCTTCGTTTCCTCTTCACCCACATTCAGGAGCCCCACGGTGGGCCGGTGTTTGCCGATCACGTAGCGGACATACGCCTCGCCCATGAGCGCATACTGCAGCAGATGCAGCGGCTTCGGGTCGATATTGGCGCCCACGTCAATGAGCAGGGTGTCGCCTTTGACCCCCGGCAGGAGGATCGCGATGCCCGGCCGTTCGATGCCGGGCAGCAGCCCGACGAGCAGGGTGCTGGCGGCGACGACCGCACCCGTGTTGCCTGCCGAGACGAACGCTTCCACCTGCTTGCTTTTCAGGAGCTCCACGCCAACGCTGATCGAGGATTCGCGCTTCTTGCGGATGCTGGAGGCAGGGGACTCGTCCATCCCGATGACCTCGGGGGCGTGGGTCACCGAGAGGTTCGTGGGGCGCTGGCGCTGGGGATAACGGGAAAGGCTCTGCTCGATGGCCTCGCGCTGGCCGACCAAGACGATCTCGATCGGAAACTCCCTGGCGGCGCGAAGCGCTCCGGCAACCGTGACCTCCGGCGCGTTGTCTCCTCCCATGGCGTCCAGCGCGATCTTCATGGCTGATTACCGCTTCTTGCCTTCCTCCTTCGAGGGGATGACCAGGACCTGCCGGCCCCGATAGTAGCCGCACGAGGGGCAGACCCGGTGCGGGCGGATGACGCTTGCGCACTGCGGGCATTTGGTCAGGGAGGACACGGCGAACTTCCAGTGAGTGCGGCTTTTATCACGCCGCGCTTTCGAATGTTTGCGCTTCGGTAGGGCCATCAGGGTCTGCTGTCGTTACGCGCTTTCGTGTTCGGCGGTGTCGTGGCTGCACCGGGCGACGTTGAGATTTTGCCCGCAGGTGGTGCAGAGCCCTTTGCAGTCAGGCTGGCAGATCGGAAACATGGGGTAGGCGAGGACGATCTCCTGGCGCACCTCATCGGTGATGTCCACCACGTCGGCGGACGAGACCTTGTAATGGAAAATCGCATCGGTGTCGATGTTGGAGCTGAAGTCTTCCAGGCACCGCGCGCATGTCATGAGCAGGGGGCAGCGGATGTCCGCCTTCACGATCAGCTCCGCGTCCGTCTTCGTAATGAACGCATCCACCGCAAACGGCTCGCGCAGGTGAATATCGTCGCGCTCCATGTCCAGCGGCGCCGGATCATAGGTCGCGTGCTCCTGCAGGCCTTCGGCCGGGATGCGGTTGACGTGGATTTTCATGAGCTTCGCAGCTTCTCCCGCAGCGCCTTCGCGACGAACGAGGGCACGAAGGCCGACAAGTCGGCGCCCAGCTCGCCAGCCTCTTTGAGGAGCCTGGCCGACACGTACGAGAACGACTCCGACGGCATCAGGAAGATCGTCTCCACCGCGCTCGACAGCTTTCGGTTCGTCAGCGCCATTTGGAACTCATATTCAAAATCCGAGAGCATGCGCAGGCCGCGGATCACGACCCGGGCTTCCTTGCGCCGGGCATAGTCCACGACCAGCGAATCGAAGTGGTCCACGCTCACCCCCCGCAGGGAGCGGGTGGCGCGCCGCAGCAGCTGGACACGTTCCTCCACCGTGAAGAGGGGGTGCTTGCCGGGGTTGTGCGCGACGGCGACGATGACCTCATCAAAGATCTTGCGCGCGCGCTGGATAAGGTCAATGTGCCCGTAGGTGACGGGGTCGAAGGTTCCCGGGTAGATGGCTCGGCGCTTCATGGCTGTCCCTGCTGATACAAAGACAGCACCGTATCACCATACCGGTGCCGTTTATCCAGCCGGAGGGTGCCGAAGGAGGCTGGCAGTTCCGTCCGTTGATCGTGCTCCAGGACGACCACGCCAGCGGGTGCGAGGATAGCACACTCCACGACGGTGTTCAAGGCTTTTTTCCCCTCCGGAGAATGGTACGGCGGATCCAGCAGGATGATGTCAAACGGCGGCTCGGAGGCGGCCAGCTGCTTCATGCCCCACGCGGCATCGCCATGGACCAGGCGCCAAGCGCTCCTCGTCAGCTGACGCTCCAAGCGCGCCAAGTTGTCCCGGATAGCGACCACCGCCTCTGCATCCGACTCGATGAAGGCGGCGAATTCCGCACCCCGCGAAAGCGCCTCCACCCCCAGCGCCCCGCTGCCGGCAAACGCGTCGAGGACCCGGGCTCCCTCCACGAACGAGCCCAGGATGTTGAAGACCGCCTGGCGCACCTTGGCTTCCGTGGCCCGGATCGGCTTGGGGACGATGAGCGTGAGCCCCTTGAACTGGCCGCCGGTGATCCGCGCCATGTTAGCCGGGCTGTTGGCGCAACCGTTCGAGTTGGCCGCGCAGCGCAGCCACCGACGGGTCGCCCAGCTGCGGGTCGCGGCCGATGAGTGCCTGCGCCTCCTCGCGGGCGGCTTCCAGCAGCGGCCGGTCCGCGGAGAGATCCGCGATTCGAAACCGCACCCAGCCATGCTGATACCGGCCGAGCAGCGTGCCGGGGCCGCGCAGCTCCAAATCTTTCTCAGCAAGCTGGAAGCCGTCGATCGTCTGGACGAACGCATTCAGCCGCTGCCGAATCGTCTCATCGGTTGCGTCGCTGACGACGACGCACGTGGCCGGATGACTTCCGCGGCCGATCCGTCCCCGCAGCTGGTGCAGTTGAGCCAGCCCAAACCGCTCCGGATGCTCGATGACCATAATCGTGGCGTTGGGCACATCAAGCCCGACTTCGACGATGACAGTGGACACTAAGAGCTGTAGCTCACCCTCGGCGAAAGCGCGCATGATGCGCTCTTTCTGTTTGGGTTTCATCTGACCGTGCAGCAGTCCCACGCGGAATTCAGGGAAGACCTCGGTCTGGAGCCGCTTGGCCATCTGCGTGGCGGCTTTCCGGTCGGTGGTCGCGCGCTCTTCCACGAGCGGGTACACAACGTAGCCTTGGCGGCCGTCCGCGAGATGCCGGCGCATGAGATTGTAGAGGTCGTCGCGCTGGGCCTCATGCATCCACAGCGTGTCGATCGGCTGGCGGCCGGGCGGCAGCTCCATGATCGTCGAGGCGGCCAGATCTCCGTAGAGCGAGAGGGCCAGCGTGCGGGGAATCGGGGTGGCCGTGAGGACCAGCACGTCGGGACGCGCAGCTTTCCTCGCCAGGCGGGCCCGCTGAGCCACGCCGAACTTGTGCTGCTCGTCGATAATGACCAGCGACAGGCGGTGGAAGGTGACGTGGCGTTGCAGGAGGGCATGGGTGCCGATGACGATCGAGATTTTCCCGGCGGCGATCGCCCTGGCGGCCCGCGTCCGCTCAGCGGTCGGAACGCCTTGCGACAACAGCGTCACCGACACCCCCAGCGGTCCGAGGTAGGCTGCGGCGACCCCGGCGTGCTGCTCGGCTAACAGCTCAGTCGGGGCCATCAAGACCGCCTGGCAGCCGCTCTGGACCGCGACCGCCATCAGCATGATGAGCAGAATCGTTTTGCCGCAGCCCACATCGCCCTGAAGCAGGCGGTACATCGGATAGGGCTGGGACAGATCGGCCAGCAGCTCGCTCAGCACGCGTTCTTGGCTGGCGGTGAGCCGAAACGGCAGGCGCTGACGCAGTCCCTGTGTTGCGGGGCCGTCGAGGACATAGCGGTGCGGCTTGACCGTGTTGACGGTCTTGGCCCGTCGCTGAGCCAGCGCCAGTTGCAGCAAAAACAGCTCATCGAACGCCAGCCGCTGTTTGGCGGCTGTGAGCGCATCCCACGAGGTCGGAAAATGCAGCTCACGGACCGCCGCTGTCACCCCGGGCCAGCCTCGGGATGCGCGCAGCGGCTCCGGCAGCGTCTCCTCGAGCTCATCGCCGGCCTCCTCCAAGATCGTTGCGATGAGCCGCCGGAACCACCGCTGGGTGAGCCCGCTCGCCAGCGGGTAGATGGGCACAATCCGCCCCATATGGAGTGACCCGTCATCATCGTCCGCCACCGGCTCCATCTCCGGATGGGTCATCTGGCGGCGTGAGCCGCCTTCCACCCGCCCGTAGAGCACGAACTCATCACCCGTCTTGATCTGCTCGGCCAAATACGGGGAGTGGAACCAGACCAGCTTGAGAACACCGGTCGCATCACCCACCGCCGCCTCAAACAGCGTCTGACCGCGCCGCAGGCGCCGCAGCGCAGTAGTCAACACGCGCCCGCGGACCGCGGCGACCTCTCCGGGTTTGAGTTCACTGATTGTCGCCAGCCGCGTCCGATCCTCGTAGCGTCGAGGGGGGTAGTAGCAAGCATCCTCCACCGTGGCGATGCCCAACTGCGCGAGCTGGATCATGCGGTGGGGCCCGACCCCTTTGACGTAGCGGATGGACCGCTCGTGCAAACGGCCTTGTGAGATCGTCATGGCGTCGCTATAATAGCCCCCTGATGAAAGTGTGTGTGATCTGCGGCAAGCGCCCGGTGATTGGACGAACTCTCACCCATCGAGGGATGCTCAAGAAAAAAGGCGGGGTGGGACGACGAACGGTCCGGTCAAATCTGCGGCGCTTCCTGCCGAATCTTCAGCGAGCGACCATTCTCCTGGACGGCGTCAGGACGCGCTCACGCGTGTGCACGACGTGCCTGAAGTCCGGCCGGGTGCAGAAAGCCCCGTCGAGACCTTCGCGCCGCTCACCGTAAGGACAAGCTCCCCTCCGAGCAGGGCGGGATACACCGCCACATCAAAGCGCGCCCCCGGCACCGTCGGCAGAATGCCTTTGACGCGGAGGCGCCGTGCCCCATCCGTGACCCATCCGGTTCTCGGCGATGTGGTTTCAATGGTGAGCCGGCGGATGACGATGCTGGGACGCGGATTGCCGTGACCGAAGGGTGAAAACCGCTCCACCTCCCGTACCCATCCAGCCTCCACCGCCGAAAGCGGCAGTTCCAGATCCACCCGCTGCGTGCGCAGCAGCCCCTCGCGCCCCAGCTGTTCCTGCGCATCCTGGTTGACGAGCGCGCGGAACGATTCCAGATGCCGCGCATTGAGCGTCAACCCGCACGCCTGCGCATGCCCCCCGAACGCCTCGAGCCACCGCTCGCACCGCTTCAACGCGCTGAGCAAATCGTACACCGGCACCGACCGTCCTGAGCCGACGCCGCGCCGCTCTTTCATAGCAATCGCGATCGCCGGCCGGCCGTACCGTTCCGCGAGCAGGGAGGCCACGGGTCCCATGAGCCCTTGCGGCCAGCCCTCGCGGCTGACCACGAGGACGTACTGATCGCGGAAATGCAGGCGGTTGATTTGCTCCTGGGCCTGCCCGAGCGTTTGGCGGTGCAGCTGCTTCAGTTCAGCGTGGGCCGATTCCGCGGCCGCAAGCCAGACATCAGTCGCCTCCTGCGCGTCGCGGCGCAGGAGGTGCCACACCGCCTCCGGGTTGCCGAGGCGCCCGCTGGCATTGAGCCGCGGCACCAGCCGACGCACGACCTGCTCCGGATCAGGCTGGACCGTGCCCGTGGCCTCGCAGAGCCGCCGCAATCCCTCCCGCGGACTGCGCACGAGCCGCTCCAAGCCCCAGGAGACCAGGATTCGGCTCTGTCCGCGAAGCGGGGAACAATCAGCGAGCGTACCTAGGGCGGCCAGATCCAGATAGTCGTGCGCGCGTTCCTCGGCATCGCCTGCCAGCAGCGCTTGGGCGGTGCGAAACGCGAGTCCTGCGCTGCACAGCTCTCGGCCCGGGCCCTGGCCGCAATGCGGATTGACGAGCGCGATGGGTTCGGCCCATTCCTCCAGCGGCACGTGATGGTCGATGATCATGGTGTCGATCCCGTGCGCCTTCAGGCTGCGAACCGCGTCAGGCTGGTTCGTCCCGCAGTCCACGAGCATCACGAGCTTGGTGCCGGAGCGGCACAGTTGCCGTACGAGCGAAGCCGGCAGGCCGTAGCCGTCGGTGATGCGGTTGGCCGATCGCGTGCGGACATGCGCGCCCAGCCCGCGCAGGACTTCGTGCAGGATCACGCTGGCGGTGAGGCCGTCCACATCCGAATCGCCGAAGATCAGGATCGGCTCGCCGTTGGCGACGGCCCGTCGGATGCGCGTGACCGCCTTCGCCATGTCCGGCAGCGTCATCGGATCCTCGAGCTCCTCGAGGCCTGGGTTGAAGAAGCGCTGCACCCCGGCGCGGGTTGTCACCCCGCGGTTGAGGAGGAGCTGCGCGGTGATCGGGTCAATGCCGGCTTCGCGCGCAAGGGTGCTGGCCCTCTGCGGGTTGGCCGGCTCGATCTTCCAGACAGGCTGCATCAGGCGCGCTTGGGTTGAAACGTCCCCCGCCAGGTCACGACGATCGCCGACGCGATGTACACGGTGGAGTACACCCCGGAGATAAACCCGATGAGCAGGCACAGCGAGAAATCCCGCAGGACCTCGCCGCCGAAGACGTAGAGGACCAGCACCTCGATGATGACGGTCAGCGACGTCAACAGCGTGCGGCCCAGCGTCTGATTCACGCTGAGGTTGATGACGTCGGTCAGCCCCATCTTCCGGTTGAGCCGCATGTTCTCGCGGACGCGGTCGTAGATGACGATCGTATCATTGATGGAGAAACCGGCGATCGTCAGCAGGGCGGCGACCGTCACCAGGTCAATCTGCCGGCCCAGCAGGCACAGCGCTCCCACGGCGACGACCACATCATGGATGAGCGCGACCACACCCGCCATACCGAAGTCAAAGTGCCTGAATCGGACCGCCAC
>JACQHS010000091.1 GCA_016198915.1 Candidatus Omnitrophota bacterium | reverse complement strand
TTTTCTTGAAGTCGGACAAGAGGTTGCGGGATTCAAAGTCCTTGACATCGCCGAAAACCGGGTGGTATTATCGGACCCACAGACCAAGGAAGAACTTGTGGTCTCGATCGCCTCAAAGGCGAGCCCGTGAGGAGGTCTGAACATCCGTTCTCTCTGGCGCGTCGGCGTTTTGGTTGCTGTCGTCGGCGCCACGGTCGTGCAATCGGCACTCGTCGTTGCGCAGGCTGAGCCGGTCGACAGCTCGGAGCCTCAGCAGGCGATCGCGCAGCATCTTGCCGTCGGCAAACAGCTGCTTGAGCAGGGAGATCCTTCCGCGGCGCAAGCGGCCTTCCGCGCCATCCTCCAGATTGACGCCACCCACCCTGACGCGCTCCGGTTGATGACCACAGCGCAGCGCGAAATTGACGCCGCACGCTCCCGCGCCGAACGCACGCAGCAGCGTCTCAGGGACCAGGCGCAGCGGCTCGCGGTTGCGCTCGCGCGCGAGAAGGAACGTGCCCGCGTCCAGCAAGAGCGCGACGCGAAACAACAGATCGCCAAAGCCCGGGAACAACAGTTGAAGTATCTGTACAACCGCGGCCAGCGGCTGTACGAAGAAGGCGCCTACCAGGACGCGATCGCCACGCTCCAGCAGATGGTGCTGCTGGATCCCGGCCATCCGCTGGTCCATGCCGCGCAGCGGCTGATCAGCCGGGCGGAGACCAACATGTCGGCCTCCCGCGCCCGCGCCAGAGCGCGGGTGTCCCCCCAGCCGGTCGCCGTGCCGGAACTGGAACAGCAGCTGGCGGCCAAGCGGATTGAGATCGACACCCTCCTCAAATACGCCAAGCTCGCCCAGAAGGACCGCAACTATGATCTCGTCATGGACCTGGCCCACCAGATCCTGGCCTCGGATCCGCATCACGGGGCAGCTCAGGCCCTCCTCGAGCACGCGCAGCTGGCGAAGCTGGACGCCGAGCAGCAGCGCCTGGAGCATCTCGTCGAGCGCGATGAGCGTCAGATGGTGAACGAGGTGGTCAAAGCCCAGATCCTGCCTGAGACCAAGGCGGTGCGGATGAGCCCGCCCGCAACACCCTTGCGCCAGGCGGCGATGTCGGCGCGGCTGCAGCAGCCCATCAGCCTCCAGTTTGACGACGTCCCGTTGAGCGATGTGCTGGAGTTCATCGCCGATGCGGCGAACATCAGCATCATCCCCTCGCCGCAGCTCAACCTCAAATCGCGGCGCGCCTCGCTGAAGATCGCCCAGCTGCCGCTGGAGATGGCGATCAAGTATTTGGCGAAGAACCAGGGGCTGGCCTACCGCGTGGAAGAGGACGCAATCCTGCTGGCGACGGCGGAAGAGTTTGAGAACGAGCCGCTGCAAACGCGGGTGTTTTACCTGCACAGCGGGATCGGCCCCTTTGCGCTCGAGACGTCGGCGATTGCCTCGAACCCCTTGCTTGCCATGGAGTCGATGAAGTCGCTGATCGAGCAGGCGGTTCCCCAGCCGCCGGATGCCAAGCTGGTGTTCGATGAGCGCAGCGGCGCACTCATTGCGTCGAACACCACGGAGAATCTCGCGCTGATCGAGCGGCTGCTGGGCCAGCTCGATGTGACGCCGCTGCAGGTGCTGATCGAGGCGAGATTCATCGAGCTGAGCATGACCGACCTTGAGCATCTGGGGCTGGAGACGGTGCTCACGCACGACGCGGTGTTGTCCAAGAAGACCGTGCCCCCCAGCGGATCCCCGGGGCCCGGCAACATCCTTGCGAGCGGCAGCGGCTTTAAATTCCCGGCGCTGAGCCGCGAGAGCGAAGGGCTGAACCTCACACTCCAGGGCGTACTGACCGGCACCCAGTTTGAGATGGTGCTTCATCTGCTCGATGAGACCAAAAAAAGCAAGACGCTCTCCGCCCCCCGAGTGACGACGCTGAACAATCAGCCCGCACTCATCCGCGTCGTGGATGAGTTCCGCTACCCGACGCGCTACGAAGTGTCGCTCGTCCAATTCGACATCAACGGCGACGGCGATTTTGACGACGCCGGTGAAACCGAGTTCGTCAACGTGCCCCAAGACTTCCAGAAGCGGGACGTGGGGATCCTCTTGAACGTCACCCCCAGCGTCGGCAAGGACCTCAAGACCATCACCCTGGTCCTGGCGCCTGAGGTCAGTTCCTTCAGCCAGTTCCGCGACCTCGGCGGTGGCGTGACCGTGCCTGAGTTCACCACGAGCCAGCTCACCACGAGCATTGTCATTGAAGAAGGCCAAACCGTAGTGCTGGGCGGGTTGATGAAGGACACGGTGTCTGAAACGGTGACCAGGGTCCCCGTGCTGGGGGACCTGCCCGTCCTGGGTCCGTTGTTTCGCCAGAAGAGCGAATCGAGCACGCGCAAGAACCTGCTCATCTTCATCACCGCCAGGACGCTGGCGCCGCGTGGGCCAACGACATGACAGTGGTCAGTGGTCAGTGGTCAGTGGTCAGTGGTCGGTGGAGCTTCGTCGCGTTTTTGGTGGTCTTCACTGTTCACTGGCCACTAGTCACTGATCACTGGGTGGCGGCGGCACCGACGGACCCTGAGCCTGTGACGACGGAGCCAGCGGCTACCGAGCCCTCATCGCTGAGCTGGCGGGAGCAGCTGGCGCAGCCGGTCACCGCCGATTTCCAGGAGGTGGATTTTCAATCGGCGGTGATGTTCCTCGCGGAGAACGCTGGCGTGAACATCATCCTGTCTGAAAAGGCGCAGAAACTCGGCGTGCCGGTGACGCTGCACCTGGTGGACATGCCGCTGCAGCGCGCGCTGGAATATCTCCTCAAAGGGCAGGGACTGTTGTTTCGCTTTGACGAGGAAACCGTGTGGGTGGCGACCCGCGATGAGATGGATGCCGAGCCGATGGAGACGCGCGTCTTTTCCCTCCAGCAGGGACCGGGGTTGTTTGCGGCCTTTCAGCCGCTGACCGAGGTCCGCGAGAGCGTCGCCCTGCAGGCGGCGGGGGTCAAGGACATCAAGACGATCAAGGATATTCTCGATGAGCTCATCCCGAAGGTGGGCAACAGCTCGATGCTGTTGGATGAGCGCAGCGGGTCGCTCGTCGTGACCCACGCGCCGTACTACCTGCAGCAGATCGAGACGCTGCTGGTCGACTTGGATGTCATGCCGGTGCAGGTGCTGATTGAAGCGCGGTTCATTGAAGTGACCGTGACGGATACCAAGGAGTGGGGGTTTGAAGAATCGCTGTTGGGCAATGCCGCCCTAACCAAGAAAGGCGCCGGCGACGGCACGCAGGGTCCGGGCCTGCAGCTGTCCAGCCTCGGCACCTCGCTGCTGCGCGGCACCAAGGTGGATTTTACCGACTTCACGAATCAGGCGTCCGGGCTGAACCTGACGTTGCAGGGGGTGCTGACCGGGACCCAGTACTCGGCCGTGCTGCATGCGCTGATGGAAGACAAACAGACGAAAACGCTCTCCGCGCCACGCGTGACCACACTGAACAACCAAACCGCGACCATTAAGATCGTCACGGAGTTCGTGTACGCCTCCCGCTATGAGGCCTCGGTGGTGCGCAAGGACCTCAACAGCGACGGCGATTTCATCGACTCCGGGGAGACCAAATTCGTCAACGTGCCGCAGGATTTCGTCACGAAGGATTTAGGGATTCTCCTGCACGTCACGCCCAGCGTGGGGTACGACCGGCGCACGATCACCCTGGCGTTGAAGCCGGAGGTGAGCGAGAAGAAGACCGACGACAGCTTCGGAGGCGAAGTGAGCCTTCCGCGCTTCACCACCCGCAACCTGGAAACGAGCGTGGTGATCGAGAATGGGGAAACGGTGATGCTGGGCGGCTTGATGAAGGATACGACGACCAAGACCCGCACCAAGGTGCCGTTCTTTGGCT
>JACQHS010000086.1 GCA_016198915.1 Candidatus Omnitrophota bacterium | reverse complement strand
ATCGTCCCGCATGCCGGCTATCCGTACTCCGGGCCCGTCGCGGCCAGCGGCTTTAGCCTTCTCAAGGGGCATGCCTACGACGGGGTGGTGGTCGTGGGATTTACCCACCGGCTCCAATTTGCCGGGTCGTCAGTGGACGACCGCGAAGCGTATGAGACCCCGTTGGGCGAGCTGCCGGTCGATCAGGAGGCGGTGGCGATGCTCAAGGCCGCCCCCGGGATCGTTTCCCGGGAAGAAGCCCATGCGAGCGGAGAGCATTCGCTTGAAGTGGAGCTGCCATTTTTGCAGGTGAGCTTGGGCTGGGCGCCGCTGGTGCCCATCTTGATGGGGAGCGTTGACCTGGAGGATGCCGAGCACCTCGCCGACGCGCTGGCTCAGCTGTCGGAGCACGGCGACTATCTCTTTGTCTTCAGCACGGATCTGTCCCACTACCACCCCTATGACGAGGCAGTATCGCGTGACCAGACGACGATCAACGCCATCCTGTTTGAAACCTCCCAGGCGGTCCATCAGCTCTTCGATCGGGGCCAGCTGGAGGCGTGCGGCCGCGGGCCGATCGTCACGAGCCTGCTGCTGGCCGCAAAGCTGGGCTACCTGAAACCGGAGCTGCTGTCGTACGCGAATTCCGGGGATACCGCAGGCGACCGAACCAGGGTGGTGGTGGGGTATGCGGCCGTCGGGATGTTCGACCGTTCCAGGACGGCCGCAGGCACGCTCTCTCCGGAGGCAGGGCAGGCGCTGGTCCACGCGGCCCGCGCCACCTTAGAGCGGTCGCTGGCCCGCAAGGACATCCCGCCGGTTGATCTCGCGGGCTTTCCGGAATTGGCGCAAGCCCAGGGGGTGTTTGTGACGCTCAGACGCCGCGGCGAGCTGCGCGGGTGCATCGGCAGGATCGAAACGGATGAGCCGCTCAACAAGACCGTTCCGCTGGTCGCCATGGAGGCGGCGCTGAAAGACAGCCGGTTTGCCCCGGTGAGCGCGGAGGAGCTGCCGGAGATCCATGTCGAAGTGTCTGTCCTGACTCCGCCGGTTCCAGTGGCGCATCCGCGTGAGGTTGTGGCCGGCCGGGATGGGGTCGTCATCGAGTATTCCGGCCACCGCGGCGTCTTTCTGCCGCAGGTGTGGGATGAGACCGGCTGGACCCGTGTGGAGTTTTTGCGGGAGCTCGCCAGCCAAAAAGCAGGCCTGCCACCGGACGCGTGGCAGGAGGCGACGCTGTACGTCTTTCAGGATCAAATTTTCGAGGAAGAGCCGTTACCCTCAGTACCCACCGCACACTGATTCGTGGCGCAGACCGGGTTGCGGTGCAGGAGGTACCGGTTGTGCGCGACCCAGCGATAGATCTTCGTGCCCACCCAACGCGCGCCCGGCAGATAGACCAGGGGCGCACACCCCCATAACAGCGGCAGCCGAAGGCTCAGGCGCCTGAATGCGTCAAATCCGCCGAAGAGGGTGCCGTTGGGTTCCAGCAGGACCATCTCGCCGCGGCACCGCTCAGGGGTCAGCTCCGGATGGAGCTGGGCCAGATCCGGTTGAGTATGAAAATCGAGCGGGTCCACCCATCCGAACAGGTCCAGCACGCGCAGCCGCTTCACGCTGGCCAGGCAGAACCCGCACTGCCCGTCGTAAAACAGCACCGCACGGCCGCGTTGCGCATGCGCCGCCTGCCGCGACTCAATCCACCGCACCAGCACCGTGGGGTGGATGAACAGCAGCATCATCGGCGGAAACAGAAACAGGAAAATCGTTGGCACGTGCAGCGTGACCCACAGCATGATTTGAAACACGATGCCCAGGGTGATGCCGATGGCGCGCGTCTGCGGCAGGAACCACAGAAACGGGATGGAGAATTCAAAGACCAGCAGGGCGATGCCGAAGTTGTAGCACAGGTCGGGGTGCTGACCCAGCCAGGATCGCAGCGGAAAGTCGCGCACCACACCGATCTCCGGGTAGTGCATGAGGTAGTAGTAGGGGTTGTCGGTGATCCAGTTGCCGCGGGCGGTGATTTTGCTCAGCGCCGTGTACCAGAACGTCCACGCCAGTTGCAGCTGCAGCAGCCGCTGGAGGAAGACCGGCCGCAGCCGTTTGTACGAGCGCACGTCGCCGCGCCGCAGGCTGTCCAGCGAGAGAAAATCGCCGTGGTAGTTCGTGATACACATCAGAAAAAGGGTCACGAGCAGGATGTCGAAGCTGAGCGTGCCGATGTGATAGTTGTTGAGCGCATAGAAGTAGTAGCAGGAGAGCGTCATGAGGATACAGCTCAGTTGCGAGTACAGCCCGAGGGCAAAGGCGGCAAGCGAGACGAAGAACAGGACGACGAACGACCACACCACGCTATCCGGACTCTGCGCGACAAGCTGCAGCGCCCAGAGGGGAAAAAAGGAGTAGTTGTGCGTCTTGAACGCCGTGGCGAGATAGTTGTCGTCCATGTGGAAGAACGAGGGAATCATGTGCGCGCCGACGGTGAACGCGACGGCCAGGCGGAAGAGCCCGAGGCTCGTCGAGGGCCGTCGGTCGAGAAACGCGCGGTGCCACAGTCGTCTCATTGGCAGTGGTAGGCCACTTGGCGAAGAATACGGTCCGTGGCGCTGATGAGGTCCGGGTACTGGGCGTAGACGACGATAAATTGGTCGTATGACGGAAATTTTCGATGCAAAAATCGGCAGAACGATTGGGCGTCGCCCCGCGACAGGACGCCGACCAGGACGTTGCGGTGGATGTTGTCGTAGCCGATCGCCTTGGTTTGAAGGATGTCGTGCGGGTCGAGCAACACCTGCTGGCCGCCTCGGACACCGTACACCTCCGCAAAGCCATAGGATTTGTCAATGTTGAAGAACATAATCCAGCCGGCCGGGGGGAACAGGAACGGGAGTTTCGGCAGTTCGCGGCCGGCCAGCGGACTGAGGTAGCTCGCGCGCAGCGTCTCATACTGGAAGAGCAACGTCCAGCAAATGACGAACACCGTGATGAGCGTGTTTCGGCGAAGCATCAGGCCTATTATAATCCCACGTACGCGCTCGCGCACCGCTCGATAGCGGCAGGGCCTGCCACGGCGCCACCCCACGCGTCCTCGCGCCGCCGCACTATCGGCGTCGTTCGCT
>JACQHS010000088.1 GCA_016198915.1 Candidatus Omnitrophota bacterium | reverse complement strand
GTCCTGATGCTGACGTCCACCGATGACCAGCTCGAGGTCAACCGCTGCTATACGCTGGGTGCCAACAGCTACGTGGTGAAACCGATTCGCTATGAGGAATTCCAGGAGCGGATCCGGGCGCTGGGACTCTTCTTGGATATCGTGCGCTTTCCGGAGTAAGATACAGAGACATGACGTCAAAGCCTGTGTCAGTTCTGCTGTTTGAAGACGACGAAGGCCAAGCGCTCCTCACGCGGGAAGCGCTGGAAAAAGAGGCCTGCGTCGTGGATGTCTGCCGGACCGGCCGGGAGGGTCTGGACCGGCTCTTCGGCAAGGACTACGATGTGTACCTCATTGATATGCAGCTGCCGGATATCCGGGGCATCGAGGTCCTCAGACGCCTGAAGACGATCAAGCCGGCGGCGGTGTCCGTCATCGTCACCGGCCACGGGGATGAAGCGGCGGCGGTGGAGGCGATGAAGCTCGGCGCCGACGACTACCTCGTCAAGTCCCCGTACATGGGACACCTCGCAACCCTGCCCATCGTGATTCGGGAGAGCTTGGAGCGCCGCCAACTCAAGGGGGAGCGGGAACAGCTTCAGACGGAGCTGTGGGAGCACGCGCGGCTGCTCCAGGAGCGCAATGCGGAACTGCGCCGGGCCAATGAAGAGTTGAAGCGGCTGGATCAGCTCAAGTCGGATCTCGTGTCCATGGTCAGCCATGAGCTCCGCACACCGCTGGCGACCATCAAGGAGTTCACGTCCATCATTTCCGACCAAATCGCCGGGCCGGTGACGGCGTCCCAGCGGGAGTACCTGGAGATCGTGACCGCGAACATCGAGCGGCTGGCGCGCATCATCGATGACCTGCTGGACATGGCGAAAATCGAGTCCGGCCGGGTGCTCCTCAGCAAAGGGTTCCTTGAGCTTGGCCCGCTGCTGGACCACGTGGCCCAGTCCATGCGGCCGCTGGCCGAGAGCAAGCAGGTGACGCTGGACGTCACCGTCCCGAAGACCCCGCCGCAGGTGTTCGCCGATATGGATAAAATCACGCAAGTGCTCCTGAACTTGGTGAGCAACGCCATTAAGTTCACCGACGGCCCGGGACGGATCATCATCGCCGTCGAGGACCATCCCAATGAAGTCCAATTCGACGTCGCGGATACCGGCTACGGCATCTTGCCCGAGGATCTGCCCAGGCTGTTTGAAAAGTTCCAACAGTTCCGACGGGCCACGGGGGCAGGCGGCTCCAAAGGGACCGGCTTGGGACTGGCCATCAGCAAGCGGCTCGTGGGCCTTCATGGCGGACGCATCTGGGCGGCGAGCGAGGTCGGCAAGGGCAGCACCTTCTCGTTCACCATTCCGAAGTACCATGTGGAAGAAGTTTTTCGCGAGTTCCTCAAGAACGGCATCGAGCAGTCCAAGCGCAGCCAAACGCGCTTCTCCATCGTGGTGTTTGCCGTCCAGAATTTCCAAGAGATGAAGTCGCTCTATGGCCTGGAGGAAGTGGCGTCGTTCCTGAAAGACATCGAGGCGGTGCTCAAGGAGGCGGTGCGCCGGCAGTCCGGCGACGTCGTCGTCCGCTGGCAGCGCGGAGAGATGATCGTCATCCTGGCCGAGGTGGATAAAACGGGGGCACAGGCCATTGCGGACCGCATTAAACGGATCATCGAGTCCAAGACCTTTACCGTGCGTTCGCAGTCCGTGACGGTGCGCCTGGTGACCACGACGGCGACGTACCCCGACGAAGCGCTGACGGAGGATGAGTTGCTGAAGCTCACGGAGCAGCGCCTCCAGCAGACGGTGAAAGCCAAAACGCGCATCATGGTCATCGACGATGAGCCGAAAGTCCGTCATTTCCTCAAGGAAGCGCTGGAGCTGCGCGAGTACGACGTCCTGACGGCTGCCAGCGGCCCGGATGCCCTGGAGCTGCTCAAGAACCACAAGGCGGATCTCATTTTGCTGGATCTCATGATGCCGGTCATGGACGGCTACGAGGTCTACCATCTCCTGAAGGAGAATCCGGACACCAAAGAGGTGCCGGTTATCATTGTCACGGCGAAAGGGGAGCGCAAGGACCGTCAGCTCGGGATGGACGGAACCCCCTACAACTACCTCGCCAAGCCGTTCCAGCTGGAAGACCTCATGGCGAAGGTGCACGATGTGCTCCAGCAGCAGTCGTCCATGAAATCGTGAGCCGCCGATGCCTCCGCGGATCCTCGTGGTCGATGACGAACCGGAATTGCTGAAAGCCCTCTGCGTGCGGCTGACGGCCGAAGGCTTCGCCTGCGAGACCGCCGCGAACGGCCAGGAGGCTCTGAAACGGCTCGAGCGCGATGTGCCGGACCTCATCATCCTGGACCTGCTGATGCCGGAAGTGAGCGGGTATGAGGTCTGCCGCCGGCTCCAGGACGATCCTCGGACCGCGCAGATTCCGATCATTGTGCTGACCGCGGTGCCCGAGCGCACCGTCAAGCAGACGACGGAGTGGCTGGGGGCTTCCAGCGTGCTGCACAAGCCGTTTGACACGACCATTCTGCTGTCCACCGTGCGTCATCTCTTGAAGCTGCCTTCACCGGGAGGGTCACGCAATGGCTGAATCGAAGAAGATTTTGGTGGCGGATGACGAGCAGCAGCTCGCCCTGGCGGTCAAAATCCGGCTGCAGTCCAAGGGCTATACGGTCGTGACCGCCAGCGACGGCCAGCAGGCGTTGCAGCTGGCGGCGCAGGAAAAGCCGGATCTGATCATCCTCGACGTCCTCATGCCGGTGATGGACGGCTACTCCTGTTTGCGCGAGCTCAACACCCGCTTCGGCCGAGGCAAAATTCCGGTGATCGTCCTCACGGCGCGCGACCGCATGAAAGACCTCTTTGAGCTTGAGGGCATCGAAGATTACGTCATCAAGCCCTTCGATCACGAGGATCTCCTCGTGCGCATCGAGCGGGTCTTCAAGCGCCGCGAAGGCAAAACATCCTCGCTTCCCGCCTCGTAATTGACCGCGGCGGCGGGCTCCCCTACAATAGAACGACCATGCCTGAGACCATCCCTCTGCAGGATGCCGTCGTCTACGGACCGATCCGCTCACGGCGCCTCGGCAACTCCCTGGGGATCAACCTCCTGCCGGTGAGCCACAAGGTCTGCTCGTCGAACTGCGTCTACTGCCAGTACGG
>JACQHS010000087.1 GCA_016198915.1 Candidatus Omnitrophota bacterium | reverse complement strand
TCACGTCCACCCCGTCGACTTCAACATGCAGCGTCTTGGTCCCCGGCACATCCGAGGCGACGCGCGCGGTCAGGTCGTAGTGTCCGTGCTGGGTCACCTGCACATCAAAGGCGAGCCACTCGCCGGCCTCGATCCAGCCGACGTTGAACCCCCCACCGAGGTCCTGTGTGGGCTCGATGTCCACGTCATCGCTGCGGTACGCGCCCCCGGCATTGCCCGCCGTGGTGTCGACGTAGCCCACCCCCGCGCCCCCCGGCTTGTAGTCCTCAGCCTGCAGGCGTCCGGGGAGGTCGTAGGACGGTAACGGGGCGGCTCCCACATTCCACGTGGCGAGGAGGAACACGTATGCGGAGCAAAGTCCAACGCTGATGCGTGTCATTTTGCTCTATTGTGCGCTCGTCCAGCGCATGAGGCAATGGTCTTCTCGCAAAAAAATTCAATTTAAGTAATCTTAAGTGATTTTTATCACCCTTTCTTATCCAGGCACCATCGCACCCCGCCGCGGCACGCGATGAGGAGAAACACGAACGAATAGAGGGCCGCCAGCTCGCCCTTGTTGATCGCCGGGAAAAACGCTGAACCGAGCTGAAACTTCCAGTGAAACTGGAAATACGCCACGGCCATCTCGCCGCTGCAGATAAACGCCGCCCAGCGGGTCTGGAAGCCCACCATGATCAGCAGGCCGCCGATCAGCTCGATGAGCCCGCCGAACCAGATTTGAGATCCCACCGGCGGCTGAAACTCGCTGAGGAACCCAAGAATCTTCTGCGCGCCGTGAAATGAGAACATGAACCCCGCGACGATGCGCAGCAACGCATAGGCTTGATCCGTGTACTTCGCCAGTTGGTTCATCTGACCCTCCCTCTGTTTACCTGCCGACGACGCCGAGGAGCCGCAGGAGGCCGTACGCGACGCAGATGGGCGCGGCGATTTGAATCACCGTGCCAAACCGGCGCCGCAGCTCATCAAGGTTCTTCACCGGGATGACGCCGTAGTAGATCAGATAGGCGCCTAGGCCCCCCACCAACGGGATCAGCCCTTCCAATCGTCCTGCATCCATGGCTTATCTCGCCTCCGCCCCGTGTTTGATGAACGTCCCCGCGTGAAACTCATCAAATGCGGTCTTTAACTCCTCTTGCGTATTCATGACGATCGGGCCGTACCAGGCGACGGGCTCCTTCAGCGGTTTGCCGGACACGAGCAGAAACCGCACCGGCTGCTTGCCGGTCGTCACCACCACCGTGTCCCCGGCAGGCTCATAGAGGGCGACGGCGCCCTCGCCGCAGGCGCAGGGCGGCTTCATGTCGAAATAGCTCTCGCCAACGGCCTCGCGCTCAAACGGATTGCGCCCAGGATCAAAATAGCCCTCGCCTTCTACGACGTAGGCGAACACGGTGTAGCCGGGCTTGACCGCGTGTGAAAACGATTTGCCCGCTGGCAGCGACACATCAAGGTATTCCGGGTCGGTCACGATCTCGCGCACCGGCCCCTGCACATCTCCCAGCGTGCCGCAGATGATCCGCACTGTCGCCCCCTCGGCCGTCTTGACCGCCGGGATCTGCGTGGCGGTCACTTCGCGGTAGCGGGGGTCCATCATCTTCTCGCGCCGGGGCAGGTTCGCCCACAATTGGAACCCCCACATCCGTCCCTTGGGACTGCCCTGCGGCATTTCCTGGTGAATGATGCCGCTGCCGGCCGTCATCCACTGGACGTCGCCCGGCCGGATGACGCCCTTATTGCCCAGGCTGTCCTGGTGCTCCACATCGCCATCCAGCACATAGGTAATGGTCTCAATGCCGCGGTGCGGGTGCCAGGGAAAGCCCTTCACGTAGTCGTCGCGGTTGTCGGAATGAAAGCAGTCCAGCAGGAGGAACGGATCCAGCTGCGGCACCTGATGGAAGCCGAACACGCGGTTGAGGCGCACCCCAGCCCCTTCCATCGTCGGGATACTCTTCCACACTTTTCTGATCTGACGGACAGGTGTGCGCGTATCCATGCTGAACCCTCCTTAGTCCTACTGGGGACGCCTGCGGCTATTCTAGCATACAAAAAACCACACACCCGCTCTTGCTCGAGCGGGTGTGTGGCTCTCCCCGGTGTGCCCAGCAGGACGAAGTCAGCGGCGCTTGGAGCGGACCGCCAAGCCCTCGGCTGTCAGGACGTCGTATGGAAACGCCACGAAGAAGGGGATGATGCTGAACGCGTTAACGGTGCCATATCGGACGTAGATGATGGCATCAGCCCCCATGCGGCGCGCTTCCTCGCGCATTTTCTCACTCAACCCCTCGTAGCCTTCCCGGCTGACGCCGCTGACGTGGATGACGCCCACCTCCTGGTACGGCCCGTTGAGGTCGCCGACGGTCAGCAGCACCGGCGCGCTCTCGGCCAGCGGTTCAGGGTGTGTGCCGGGGTTGAGCAGGATGAAGTCGCTGCGTCCCGCAGCACAGCCACCCGCTACCAGGCTCGCACTCACCAGGCTTGCGGTGATCCAGCGTTTCATGGCCGCTTAGCGGTTGTGCCCAGGAGCGCTGGAGCTTTTACCGCCGCCATGGGAGGCACTTGAGCTTGAGCCGCGCAGCGCGCCACCACCTCCGCTACCGGAACGCTCAATCCCCGACGTCGTGACACCGCCCCGGCCCCAGCCGTGTTCCTCTGAGCCCGAGCTTGACGACCGCCCCGGTCGCACGAGCGACTGGGCCTCCGTCGTGCCGGGCTCGGTAGTTGAGCCTGGCTCGGTTGTCGCAGGCTCCGGACCGCCACGGCGGGTCACTTCGCCCAGCGTGGTGTCGTATTCGTGGGCGATCTCGCCCCAGCCCATGCCTTCTTGGCGCAGGCTCATGATCTGATCGATGTTCTCCTGGGTCGCGCCGCCGGGCAATTGCTCCGCGAGTGACAGCGCGTGATGGATCTCCCCGAAGCCCAAGCCCTCATCCCTCAGGCCGGTGACGACGTCGGCTTCCACATTGAACTCCTGCGCCAAGCGCTCGGTGACTCGCTGCACTCCTGCTGGCGTGCTCGCTTCCTCATCGAGATCCTCAGCCGGCTCCTCCGTCTGACCCTCCTCACCTTCGGCTTGGGCCAAGACCCCGCTAGGCAAGATCCAGACGGCCAGCAGACCGGCTGCTGCGATCACCATCCACCAGCGTCGCCGCATATGTCCCTCCTTTGTTGTGTCCTGCCTCAAGCATGGCCTGGCGCACCTGTCGGCTCGATGAAATCCAGATGACACTCTTGTCATCTTCAGAAAAACCTGGGACAGAGACGATCTGCTGTGATCACCGCACATCCAGTGTAAGTCGTCCAAGGGCCTGCCTGAGGTTGTCTTTGATGCGTGGGGAGTCCGGCCTGAGTCGGAGGGCTACTTCATAGTGCGCAATCGCCTCGAGCAGCTTCCCCTGCTGAACCAGGCTGACGCCCAAGTTATTGTGCGCTTCAGCGTAGCCCGGGTTGATGCGCAGGGCCGCGTCATAGTGCGCCAAGGCCTCAGGGACTCGTCCCAGCTGGAACAAGACGAGTCCGAGATTGTTGTGGGCGAACGCGTGGCCGGGCTTCAACCGAATGGCTTCCTGATAGTGGACGATCGCCTCTTCGAACCGCCCCTGGTCGGCGAGCGCTGCGCCAAGGTAGTTATGCGCCCGGGCGTTCTGAGGACGCTTGCCCACCGCATCGCTCCAAATGGAGATCGGGCTTGCGTAGGCGGCGTTGCGCTGCACGGTCGCCCAGATGAGGCCCCCCGTCAGTGCCGCGGTCAGCACCGCCGCCAGGTCGCCCCGCATCCGGTCAGTCGCCCTGAGCTGACGAAGCCCGTGCCATCCGGCAAGGACCACGAGGACGATGACCGCGCTCAGCGCGAGGTACATGCGGCGTTCGGCCGCGATTTCCGTCAGGATCGGAAAGACGCTCGACGTGGGAGCCAGGAGGAGGAAGAACCACGCGCCCAAAAATCCAAGCGCCGGCCGGCGGCGAAGAGCCCAGCACGTTGCGGCCAGCAGCCCGGCGACCGCCAGGACCTGCGGCAGCACAGCGGTCAGCGTCTCGGCGATCGGCCAGTCACCATAGTCGAACACGAGCGGATGCGGCCAGACAGCCAATCGCAGGTACTGGATGATGACAGCGCACTGGGTCAGCACATATTCCAAGGAGTTGCGCGTGCCCAAGAGCAGGTCAGCGGTTTCACCGCGATGATACCCGGCCGCCAACGAGACGAAGATCAGCCACGTCAGGGCAAGGCCCGCGTAGAGGCCTCGGCGCCGTCGAACGATCTCCTGAAACGACGAGGCCAGAAAGATGCGGTCATAGAGCAGCGTGATCAGCGGTGCCACCACCATGCCCTCCTTGCTGCCCATCCCCAACGCACAGAAGGCGACGGCGGCCGCATACCAACCGCGCCCGTCACGGGACGCGGCGCCGCGGATCACGCTATAGAGGGTCAACAACATGAACAACCCCAGGAGCAATTCAGTCCGCTGCGTGAGATAGACCACGCTCTCCGTCAGCAGCGGGTGGGCGGTCCAAAGGAGGGCCGCCGCCAGCGCCAGCCCCGGCGCGTCGCGGCCGTAGCGTGCCGTCAGGCGCGCCGACTGCAGCGTCCGCCTCACGATTCCAAAGAGCACGCAGGCCGCCACGAGATGGATGGCGAGATTCACGACGTGGTAGCCGTAGACATCCAAATGGTTCAGCGCGTAATTCAGCGCGAACGACAGATTAGCCACGGGGCGGCCGGCGACGCCGATCCCTGAAGCCCCGAACAGTACGTCTGGGAGTGAGCCGAGGTGACGGAGATGGGGATTGTCCACAATGTTGCCGAGGTCATCGAAGAGGAACGGCGCCGAGAAGCTGTTGTGATACGCGGCGAGACCGACCAAGAGAATCAGCAGGATGGAGACCGGACGTGTAATTCCGCGTCCCCGCCTCTGCTCTTCGATCATCGCCAGGTGTTATTGTCGGTGACGGGGAATTCGCAGAGGTTGGGTCACTGAGCCTTGCGGTGAAGTCGGTTGTGTCATGAAGACCTCCTTTCCGCAGCCACCGACCGGGCTGCCTGCGAAAACAGTTCCTGGATGTCGCGGCCGTCGGCGGGATAGACCGCCATCCCCATGGACACGGACGCCGATGCCCCCGGCGGCGTGATGACCCGCTCGAGGGCGATCCGCAGCCGCCGCATGACGACATGCGCGTCGTTGGGATCCGTAATGCTCAACACCGCGAGCCACTGCGGCTCCACACTGAGGACCACCTCATCCTCCAGGAGCTGCTTGCGCAGCGATGCAGCCAGATGCTCCAAGCGGTCGGGTGGTGCCACGGCCGACGCCTCCGCAAGCCCTTCGGCAAGCGATTGACCGTCAAGCGCGATCACCGCGACCGCGTCCTGCTGGGTCCGCTTGGCCGCCTCAAGCAGTTCCTCAAGGCTTTCCTGGAGGACAAACGGCGTCGTATAGGGCGGCAGCGTAAACGTAAACCGGGTGCCCTTCCCGAGTTCCGAGGAAACGGTAATGGTTCCGCGATGCAGCTCGACCAGTTGTTTGCACAAGACAAGGCCCAAACCGGTGCCTTTGCGTTTCGCTTCTTTCTCACCGACCTGAGAAAACCTCTGGAACAGCTTCGGCAGGTCGCCCTCAGCAATCCCCACTCCGGTATCCTGGACTGAGACGGCGACCATCCCATCCTGGGGTGCGACCGCCACCGTGATCGTGCCCTGCTCCGGGGTAAACTTCACCGCGTTGGTGATGAGGTTGCTCACCACTTGAAGAATGCGGTTCGGATCCGCGAAGACCGCTGGGACCTGGGCGAGTTCGGCCGTGAACGTCCGGCTGCCTGACAACCCCTTGTAACTCTTCAATGAGGCCTCAATGAGCCGAGGCACATCCATGCGCTGGCGCACGAGGCTCAAGCGTCCGGATTCAATCTTCGAGACATCGAGGATCGTCGTGATGAGCTCGGAGAGGCGATTGACGTTGCCCTGGACGATGTCCAGGTACTCATGTTGCTCGTCGTTGATGGGGCCCAGCGTCGCATCCAGCACCAGGTCCAGCGCCCCCTTGACGGAGACGAGCGGCGTGCGCAATTCATGGCTCACGATGGACACGAATTCATCTTTCAACTTCGAGACGTCTTCCAGCTGCTTGTTCGCCATGCGCAAATCCGCGGTCCGCTCTTGGACGCGGATCTCTAGCTCCTCGTGCGCCTTGCGCAGGGCCTCGGCGGCGGAGCGCAGCTGTTCGTCACGCCGTTGGAGGGTGCCGGCCATCTCATCGAACGTGCGGGCCAAATGGTCGATCTCTCCCGCCCCATATTTCAATCCGGTCCGCGCCTCCAGATCCCCTGCCGCCAACCGCGTGGTGGCACCCACCAGCGCCTTCACACGCTGGAGGACAAAGACGTTGCCGCCGACCCATGCCGCCGCCAGCGTCAGCACGCTGGCGACCCCTAACCAGAGCAATCCCTGACGGAAGATCTGGTTGGGCCGCGAGAACACGACGGATGGAGGAATGCCGACGCTGAGGAAGGCCTCAGGTGCTGCAGGGCTTTCCAAGAGCGTGAACCCAAACAGCCGCTCGGTGCCGTCAATATCGAAACTCTGGGCCACACCGGCTTTGCGCGCCAGGATCGTCTGCACAATGGGCGCAACGGACAGCGACCGGCCCACCCACCGCTCCGGGTCAGGATACCGGGCGAAGATCGCGCCCCGCCGGTCCATCGCCATCAGCACGGTTCCCTTCGGCAGATCCGTTTCAGCCGCAAGCTGGTGGAGCCAGCTCATGTCCAGCTCGGTAAACACCGCCGCCTGGACCTCATCGCCGGACACGACGGGATAGGCGGCCGTCACCGTCGCCCGGGCACGCTCGCGGTCGATCGCGTACTCGCTTACGGTCAACGCGCGCGTGCGAACCGCCCGCTCCAGACTGCTGCGCATTGCGGCCTCGGCGGGGCTTGCCACCGGAAGCGCGCTGCAGATGGTCTGGCCGTCCGTCCCGACCACGCCGAGATTGAGATAAAACGGGCGGTCCTTCAGCAGCCGCTCAAGCAGCGGCCGGCATGTAGCGGGATCGCGGCGTTGAATTTCCGGCAGCTCGGCCAGTGTCGCCAAGAGCTGCCCAGCCCCGTCCAGCATCTGGGCATGATCGACGGCGGCCAGCCGGGTCCATCGAAGCAGCTCTGACTGAATCCCCGTCATCATCAGCTGCCGGTACCAGGAGGTCGTGGAAAACAAAAACCACAGCGCCGGCACGACGGCCAGCAGCACGAGGAGCATCAGCCGAAACCGCAGACTCGACCACATGGCCTAGCGTTCCTCGATCAAGTGTTTCCAAACCCGTGACAGCCATCGCGGGACCTTCTTCTTAAGGAGAAAGACCGCCGCAAAACCCAGCAGGAGCAGCGACAGCAGCACCAGACCGGTCAGCAGACCGAGCGAAAACCCTCCGGCGGTCCGGCTCAGATGAAACAGCAGAAAGACGACGTAGAGGTAGAGAAACCCGGTGAGGATGAGCAGTGAGCCCAGCTCAAACGGCGGCAGCCCCTTGAGACGCTTCGCATGGTGGGTGCGCTGCAACCGCGCAATGGCGACACCGCCGAGCACGCCGATGAGCGCCGGCAGGGTCCAGGCCCAGCGGTCGCTGAACCATACCGCAAGCGCAATCCAGCATCCGACCAGCCAGCGATCCAGTCTCGACATCGCGCGCTGCCGAAGCAAATTACAGCGGAACGCTCAAGGGCCCGGAGGGGGTATCTTCGTCTCTGTCAGCACGCGAACCGCCTTCGCGCGGCCGGTCGCGTCCCGGGGCAATCACCGGCCCTTCGCCGCTTACCTGAACCCAGCGTCCCTCCATATAGACTTCCTTGACGCGGCCTCGGCGTGCCCGCGGCCTGCCCTGCGGACGGCCCGGGGGTCGCGGAGGTGTTTTGGCCGGCTGAGGTGGCGGCGAAGCCCGTGCGGGCGTGCCGGCGGCGGGTTGCGCCGGTCGACCGCGCCCTCCTCGGCGGCGTCTCCTGTGCGGTCGACTTGCGGAGGAAGGAGCAGCCGGTTGAGCTGGTGCTGCGTGCGTAGGGATCGTCGGGTGGGCTGGGGCGGCTTGCGGCTGGGCATGCCCGAGGCCTCCCCGGCGTCCGCGATGACGTCGGCGCCGACGATGTCCAGGGAGCGCAGCAGCCGCTTCCTCGCCCGCGGGATGAAACTCAAGACCGTGGCGCTGGGCGAGGCTGCTGAGAGCTACCGCATCGGCCTGGGGACCCAGCCGAGACAGCTCACGGAAAAACTCTTCAATCCCCGGTGGTGCCGCAGTCCACGTAAACTGCAACAGCCCGGTGCCGGTGTTGCGCAGGCCGTGCCACGCCTGCCGCGGCACGTAGAGCATCGTGCCCGGCAAGACCGTCATGGACTTGCCTTCGAGCGTGGCCCGTCCCTGCCCTTTATAGATGAAGAGCACCTCATCCTGAGAGAAGTGCCGGTGCACGGGGAGGACGGCGCCAGGAGCGAGGCTCTCGGTGCCCATGGCGAACGCCGCCCCTGTGCGGCGGGGATCCACCTTGATGACAATCTCCCCCCTCGCTGGCGGACCGATGGTGAGCACTTCGGAGTGGTTGGGCTCCATGAGACCTTTCAGCTATTGTACACCACGAGAGCGTGGACCACTACCCCGCCGCCGCAGGGTCGGCGGCTCCTGGAGCGGCAGATCTACCAGGCACGGGTCGTGGTCAGAGATCCGCACGGCGAGGGACTCATTGAGCGTGTTGAGGGTACGCCCGAAGTGCGGGGCGAAGCGGTAGGGGCCGCGCCGGTCAAACGGCCGCGTGAGGTAGGCCTTGATGAAGAACCAGTCCAGCCGGTATTTCCCGATGAGTTTCGCGAACGTCCGGTCCACGCGGAAGGTCGTCTTGTAGGCCCAGAGGTCCCGCTCATTCGAGTTGGAGAGCTTGCCGGTGTCGCCGGCTGAGCGGCCTTTCGTCCCGCGGAAATCGAACGTCCTGCCGTCGCTGAACCGGAAGCGCTGGATGATGCTGAAGAGCTCACCGACCTGGTTCGGCGCGATGAGCGGAATGTGTATGGCGGTGGGGTCTTGGTAGTTCTTCGTCACGTTCGCCACGAACCGCGTCACATTGAGCAGAAGAGCCTGCGGGAGCACGTACTCGATGGAGCGGCTGAGCCAGAACTCCGGCGACGACACCCCCCGGCTGATCACCCGCGGCGTGGAGGTGGGGCTCAAATCCGCGGGTGCTGAATTAAAATCCCCGGCCAGGATCACCGGATGGCGGATGTCCTTGATGTAATTCAGGATTTCCGCCAGCTGTTTCGCGCGATCCTCCGGCTGGCATTTGATCTCCAGGTGCACATTGATGACTGACACCGTCCCTTCGGGCAGATCCGGGACGGCCAGGTCCACGCGGAAGTACGTGCGGCCGCCGACTTTCATCTCGCGGTGCTGGTCTTCCCGGAACACTTCCCGCGCGCCAAACCGCCGCAATGTCTCAACGAAGGTCAGTTTCAGTTTTTCCTGCCAGTACCAGTCGTAGCCCTGGTGGAAAAGCCGGAAGCCCTCGACGCGCCGGATGGGGTAGCGCGACAGCACCGCACAGCCGAAGAGTCCCTTGAACCGCTTCGGGTCCACCGCGTAGTAGGCGGTTGCCTCGGTATCCTCCAGGCCCTGCTCAAAATTAATCTGCTGGGTCTTGACCAGGACGGGGTCAATTTCAAGGTATTCCGGCAGGTAGGCGTAATTCATCTGCAGCGCCTGGGCTAGGTCCCGCGCTGCGTCGCGGTAGCCGGAGCGCTTGACGCCGAGATCCATCTCCTGCAAGAGAACGATGTCAGCGTCTTGCAGGAGTGCTTGCTCAGCGAGCGCGCGCCGGGCGCGCCGCGACCCCGGCCGCGCCTTCTTGGGATGCAGGCCGTTGGCAAACGCCGCCTCATCGGTGAACGCGGCGATCGCCTGGTCGATCTGTTTTGAATGCTCGATGTTCCAGGTGACCACGCGCACGAAGTCTCCCAGCCGGGGGCTGGAGGGTCGATGCGGGCGCGCGCCTGCGTAGTAGGCCTCGTTGCTGACGATGGGCGTCGTCCACAGGTGCTCGAATTTCTGGCGGACGGGGCCAATGGGATACGGATTCGCGGACAGCGCCCGGAGCTCCTCAAACGTCAAGAACTCCGGGGCCTGGTATCGGGTGAATTCCTGGGAGAGGACTGGGGTGGCGAGCGCGAGGCTCAATGTTGCAGCGACCGCGCTACCCGCCAGGACGCGCCGAGCCACAGGCACCTCCTTACTTGCGCACTATCGGTAGTTTTCGACCTGCAGGGGGACGCCGAAGTCGTTCGCTTTGAGCGCCTGGATGACCGTTTGAAGATCGTCAAGCTGCCGGCCGGAGACGCGGACCGCATCGCCGTCAATGCGCGGCTGGACTTTCAGGCCCAGCCCCTTGATGAGTGCTACGATCTCCCTGGCTTTGTCCGAGGCCAGCCCCTGCTGGAGACTGGCGGAGCGCTTCATGCCGCCGCTGGGCAGCTGCTCGGCCGGTTTCCACGCAAACGCATTGATCGGCACCCCGCGCTTGGCCAGCTTGGACTGCAGGACATCAATGACGCTGTTGAGCTGCGCCTGGTGGTCTCCGGCGGTCTTCACCAGTCCTGCGGCCTCCTCAAACTGCAGACTTGCGCTGGTCCCTTGAAAATCAAACCGGGTGCCGATTTCCTTCTGGGCCTGCTGGATCGCATTGCGAAGCTCCTGCAAGTTGACTTTTGAGACGATATCAAAGCTGTGATCTTGTCCCATTCTTCAGTGGCTAGTGGTTAGTGGCTAGTGGTTAGTGGACGCCTTCACTGACCACTAACCACTGACCACTAATCACTACGAGGGAAGACGCCGAGTTTCAGGGTGATCCGATCCGGATTCGACGCCCACGGCCACAGCGCGGCAAAAACGATAGGTTGACTCGGCTCCTCCTTGAGGAAGAGGCATTGATCCGGACGGATGCCGCCCAAATGATCCACCACCGCCTGAGAGGGCTTCGCGAACCGAACGGTCTTTCCGAACTCCTTGGCCGCAGGCCCGAGGACACTGCCCAGCAGCTGGCAGCAGCGCTCCAAATCGCTGCGGGCAAGCACGCCTTCAAAATAGCCGCCGTCGGGCGAGGCCTCGCGCAGCTCGACGAACGGAATGGCCTGCTGCAAGGTCTCGATCAAGGACTTGGTCACGGCCGCCATGCGCGCTCACACGTTGAACCGGAAGCCGAGGATGTCGCCGTCTTCCACGATATACTCCTTTCCTTTGAGCTGGGCCTTGCCAGCACCCGCCACCGCCTGTTCGCTGCCCAGTGCGATGAGGTCATCGTACTTGATCAGCTCCGCGCGGATGAAGCCGCGTTCGATATCGGAATGGATGACGCCGCCCGCTTCCGCCGCTGACGCCCCCCGACGCACCGTCCACGCACGGACCTCATCGGGTCCCACCGTGAAATACGAAATCAGGCCCAGCGCGTCATAGCTGACGCGGGTGAGCCGGTCGATCGCCGACTCGGCGATCCCCAGGTCAGTGAGGAACGCGGCGCGCTCCGCGGGATCCTCGAGCGCTGAGAGCTCTTCTTCGATCTTGGCCGAAACCTGCACGAGGTGCACGTGGTGCTGCGCCATCCGCTGTTCCACGGTGTTGCGCAGCCGGCGGTCCTGGACATCGGCTTCGCCTATATTCAAGATGATCAGGAAGGCTTTGCGAGTCAGCAAGGGCGCACCGCGAAGCAGCGCCTGATCCGCAGCACCCCACGGCAGGGTGCGCAGAGGCCGGTTATCGTTCAGATGGGCCTGCACAGCCGTCAACAGCGCCTGCTCCTTCGTGCGGTCCGTCCCGCCGCGGCGGGCCTGCTCCTTGGCAATCCGCTCAAGCCGCTTCTCGACAAAGAGGAGGTCGTTGAGGAGGAGCTCCGACTGGACCATCTCGATGTCCCGCAGCGGATCCACGGAGCCGTCGATGTGAAACACGGTGTCATCCGGAAACCCCCGCACGACGAGTGCGAGGACATCGACGAGCTGCAGCGCTTTGAGCAGCTCCTGGTTTTTGGCGGAATCCTTCGTCAGGTCCGGCATGAGAAGATACTGGATCGTGGCGGGAGTCACTTGCTTGGGACGGTACATCGCTGCCAGCCGGTCCACCCGCGGGTCCCGCACCGGGCAGATGCCGGGAACGGCGCCGTCCTTGGGCGCCGCCACGCGCGCATCCACGTGCGTGAGCAGGCGCAGCAAGGTCTTTTTTCCCGCCTGGGGCAGACCGAGGAGGCCGATGAGCATGGGACCGGTCACCGATGATGGCGGTGCCGAGGGGGACCGGGGCGGTGGCGGTGCCGGGCGTCGCGGTGCGGCTCATGCGGCCGGGGCGGGCCGGCCCGCTTGTAGTCGAAGTTCGGCAGCGTCACGCGCGGCAGCGTCCGGTTGAGCGCCTGCTCAATCTCTTTGACGATCGGCTCTTCATCCGGAGCGACCAGAGAGAAGGCGTCGCCTGTTGCGTCAACACGGGCGGTGCGGCCGATCCGGTGGACGTAGTCTTCTGGCGTGTGGGGGATATCGTAGTTGATCACGTGGCTGATGTCCTCGATATCGATGCCGCGGGCCGCGATGTCCGTGGCCACCATGACCTGGTTGCGGCCGCGGCGGAACTGCTCCAGGGCGCGCAGCCGCTGGCTCTGGCTGCGGTCGCCGTGCAGGACGGACACCTTAAACCCGTGCCGCGTGAGCTGCTGGGCCAGCCGGTCGGCGAAGTGCTTGGTACGGGTGAAGACCAGCACGGAGCTCATCCCCTGGCCGCGCAGCAGCTCGGCGAGCAGATCGGCTTTCAGGTGGCGCGGCACCGGGTAGACCGCGTGGCGGATGCCGGCCGCCGGGCTGGAGCGCTGGCCGATCTGGACCGTGACGGGGTTGTGAAGAATCTTGTGCACCAGCTCAAGGATGAGTTCAGGCATCGTCGCGGAGAAGACGAGGTTTTGGCGCTTCGGGGGCAGCAGCTGCAGGATCTTTTGGATATCGGGTAAAAAGCCCATGTCCAGCATCCGGTCGGCTTCGTCCAGCACCAGCACCTCCAGATCCACGAAGTCGATGCGGCCTGAATAGATGTGGTCGAGGAGCCGGCCGGGTGTTGCTGAAATAATATCCACGCCCTGGGCCAGGGCCGAAATTTGCGGCTCCATCGGCACCCCGCCGAAAATTGCCACACCCTTCAGGTGCACATACCGCGAGAGCGACTTCAGATGCTGCATGGATTGCAGCGCCAGCTCGCGCGTCGGAGCCACGAAGAGGGCGCGGACATGGGGCCGCTGGGGACCTTGGAGGAGCCGGTGCAGGATGGGCAGGACGAACGCCGCGGTCTTGCCGGTCCCGGTCTGGGCGCAGCCGATCACGTCGCGTCCCTGGAGGATGGCGGGAATGGCCTGGGCTTGAATGGGGGTGGGCCGGATAAACCCGAGATCGTGGATCCCTTTCAAGAGGTCCGGATGGAGGTTCAGCGACTCGAACGTCACCTCGGCCGCCGGCAGCGTCATGACGATCTCCGACGGGCGAGCCACCACTCGCGCACGAGCGGCAGGACCGACACGACAATGACCGTGCCGATGACCCAGTGGAGATAGCGGTCGATGTCCGGGATGACGCGGCCGAGGAAATACCCGCTCAGCGTCATGCTCAACACCCAGCCGATCCCGCCGAGGACATTATAGGTGAGGAAGGTCCGGTAGCGCATCCGGCCCACCCCCGCGACCGTCGGCGCAAACGTGCGGACAATCGGCACAAACCGGGCCAGCACGATCGTCTTCGCGCCATACTGCTCATAGAACCGCTGGGTGCGCCGGAGGTGGTCCTTATGAAACCACCGGGAGTCGTCGCGGATGAAGATGCGCGGGCCCAAGTGGTAGCCGATCGCGTAGCCGGTGCTGTCGCCGGCAATCGCCGCAAGGCTTAAGAGCCCCGCCAGCGCCCAGATGTTGAGGGTGGCGTCCGTGGCCGCCACAAGTCCGGCGGCCACCAACAAGGAATCGCCCGGAAGGAAAAATCCGATCAGCAGGCCGGTCTCGGCAAAGACGATCGCCGTGATCACGACATAGCCGCCGACGCGGATCAACTCGTCGAATTGGTAGAGCGTGGAGAAGAGCTCAGTCACGACTGGAAACCCTTCGCTGGGGAAGTACCGGCAACGAAGAGTTATTGTCGCACAGCCGCGGGGGCGTGGCTAGAGGTTCTTCGGGGCGTTGTTGTCGTACCGGGCCAGGCAAACGGCGATGCGGTCCTTGAGCTCGGCCGGCTCAAAGGGCTTCACGATGTAGTCGTCGGCGCCCAAGTCCATCCCGGCTTTCACGTGGTCGGCCAGGCCGAGCGCGGTCAGAAAAATCACCGGGATCTTGTGGGTCTTTGGGTTCGCCTTCAGGCGCGCGCAGACCTCCCGCCCCTTGAGTTTGGGCATCATGACGTCGAGCAAGATCAGATGCGGCAGCTGCTCCTCCGCAATCCGCAGCCCGTCCTCCCCGCTCTCCGCCGTAATCGCCTCGTAGCCCCAGCTCTGCAGGCGCCGGGACACGACCTGGAGGACGTCCTTCGTGTCATCCACAATCAGGATCCGTTTCTTCGATGCCGCTTCCGTCATCGCAACGCTCCTTTCTCAGCTCGTGAGCGGCTGACCAGCACTTCGGCGCCGCGCCACCTGCAGCAGCTCGTCCGGGGCTTGGCCGTCCTGGGGAAACGCGGCGGTCACCATGCGCACACTGAATCCCGCGCGGTCCACCACGTCATCCAACCGCACCATCATGGCGCCCAAGCCGAGCGGATCCGTCACCGCGACGATCGCAAGCGTCGTCTCATCGAGCCGGATGAACCGGTCGCCGCGGTGCGTGTGGCGGCGCAGCAGCGCTTCCACCTGCGGCGAGGCCGGGGTGACCAGGAGAATTCCGAATTGGGCGTGCTCATCGTTCGCGTCTTCCTGCGCCTCGCGGCAGGCCTCGTCGAACACAAATTTCACCGTGGCGACCGGCAGCGTAACGGTCACCGTCGTTCCCTCCTCAGGGGAGGACCGGGCGGCGATCGAGCCGCGGTGCCGTTCAATGAGCTCCCGGCAGAACGCCAGGCCCAACCCGCTGCCTTCGGAGCCCGGCGCATCGGGGGTTTGGATGTGGGTAAACGGCTGAAAGAGCTTCTCGATGTGCTCGCTCGAGAGGCCTGACCCATGATCTCGGACGGAGACCTCGACGGCGCCGTTGCGCAGGTGGGCCTCCACGTCAATCCCGAGCTCCGCCGGGGAGTGCTTCAGCGCATTGTGCAGAAGCTGATCCAGGACGTCGCCGATCGCCTGCTTATCCATATACACGAGCGGCAGCTCATCACACGAGACGCGAATCACGCGCGAGGGCGAGACGGCCATCCATAGGGTGTTCGCCTCCCGCAGCAGCGCCGCAAGATCTGATGGCTGCCGATTGAGGACACGGCGGTCGGACTGCACCGTGGACAACTCGAGGATGTCGTCCAGGAGCTTGGCCAGCTGCTGGGCATTCCGGTTGATCGTTTCCAAGAGGGCCTTCTGGTCCTCTATCACGATTCCCGCCGGCTCATCGCGCATCAGCGACAGCCCCTCAAGAATTGCTGTCAAGGGGGTGCGGACTTGGTGGTTGATCGTCGCAAGAAAATCGTCCTTCAGATGCGCCAGACGGTCGAGCTCGGCGGTCAGACGCTGCAGCTCCACGATGTGGTTGCGCAGCCGGTGCTTCTGTTCTTCGACCTGCTCGGCGAGCTGATTGAATCCTGAGGAGACGATGCCCAGCTCATTGCGGTGCATGACCGGCAGTTTGACCAGCCGCCCGGTTTTCTGCATCGCGGCGATGCCGTCCGCCATCCGGTGCAGCGGCGTCGTCAACAGGCGGCGCACCAGCCAGACCCCGAGCAGAAAGAGCGCCGTCCCGCCCACAATGAGGAGCAGCTGAAGCGAGCTTACCCGCACGACTTGGGTGAACGACTGGCTTTCCGCCGAGGCGGCCAGCCCACGCAGGAACGTGCGCAGCTCGCCCCCCCGCTGTACGAAAGCCTCGTTGAGCGCCGCGAGGCGGGCGGCGGAAGACGACGACGGGGTCAGCAGCAGTCCATGCGACTCCAGCCAGTCGACGGCCGCATTAAGATTCTGCTCGACGAACCGGCCCCGTATCGGCTGGACATGGAGCAGAGTGCCGTCTTCCCACTGCAGCAGTCCTCCGCGCTGCAGTGACCGCAGGTTCTGCGACAACCGCTGCACCCGTTGCTCAAACTCAGGCGTTTGACCGAAGGCGGTGAGCTCATAGACCAGCCGTTCCTGCTCATGCAACATGGTAAGGAGTGTGGCGTCGCGCCGGTGGCGCTGCGTCAACCCCAACGAGACACTACCCCCCACGGCCAAGAAGATAAGCAGGATCCCAAACACCAGGTCCAGCCGATGGCGCAGTGAGTAATTGCGGCGTGGCGCTGAACTGTTCTGAGACGTCGGCATCATCCCACCCGCTCTCGATCGGCAACCCATTCCTCTAAGCGGGTCTCGCTGACTCGCCACTGATTCCCGACTTTAAAAGCGGGGAGCTTCCCTTGCTGGACGAGGCGGTACACCGTGGTCACGTTGATGCCAAAGCGCTTCGCGACGTCCTCGACGGTCAGGTACGGTGTTTCAGGCATACGCAAACTATGCCTGATCGCGGGAAACTTCGTCAAGGTTGGCAACGATTTTTTACAGCTGGTCGGCGCTGGGCAGTGTTACGCGGCGGTCGCCACGGCTGACGGCTAGTGGGGAGTCAAGCAGGCGCTAAGCGCCGAGGGCAGGGCGGCGTGCACGAACGGGTAATTGCGTTGGAGCGCCACGTGCGGGATGACGCGCTGGCCGGTGAGAAGCAAATCCGCCATTTCCCCCAGCAACGAGCGCAGGACGAAGGGCGGCACCGGCGCCCAGGAGGGCCGACGCAGGGTATCTCCCAGGCAGCGGCAGAACGCCCCCATCGTGACCGGCTCGGGTGCTGTGACGTTGACCGCCCCGCGGATGAGCGGCGTCGTCAGCGCCCACTCGACCAGTCCGATAACATCATCCCGATGGATCCAGGAAACCCATTGGCGGCCGGTCCCGACAGGGCCGCCGACAAACCACTGAAACGGCGCAACCATCTTCACCAAGACCCCGCCTCCTGGGCCGAGCACCAGCCCAATCCGCAGCCGCACGACGCGCGTCCCCAGCGATTCAGCCCGAAGGGCTTCCGCCTCCCAGGCGCGGCAGACATCGGCGAGAAAGCCGCGGCCGGCCTCATCGGCCTCGGTCAGCTGCTCATCGCCGCGCGGTCCGTAGTAGCCGATGGCGGAGGCGTTGACGAAGACGGAGGGGGCCTTCGGCCAGCTGCCCATCGCGTCGACGAGCCGCCGGGTCGCGCCGAGACGGCTGTCGCGGATCGCCGCCTTCTGCTGCGGACTCCAGCGCTTCGCGGCAATCGGCTCGCCGGCGAGGTTGATGACCGCATCAGCGCCTTGGGCGGCGCGCTGCCATTCGGACGTCTCCCAGGGCAGGGCGACCGCGCCGGCTGGGAGGGCGTGGCGGGCGGGGTCACGTGACACGAGGACGAGGTTGTGGCCGCGCTGGGCCAGGGTTTGGCACAGCGGGCTGCCGATGAACCCCGTACCCCCCGTAACGAGCAATTTCATGTGGTGCGAGATGGAACTGAAGCAAGCACCAAACTCCAAATCCCAAGCACCAAACAAATTCCACGTTCCAAATTCCAAGCCCCAAACGTTTGGAATTTGGTGCTTGGTGATTGGTGCTTATTTGGAAATTGGGATTTGGTGCTTGGATATTTCGTGGTGCTTACCTCACAAGGCGGTTATACAGCCAGCCAAACAGCCAGCCGCCGATTGCGCCGTCAACGAGCGCGTACCCGGTGCCGACCAGCACACTCTCAAGCGTGCGGTCCGCGGTATAGCCTGGATAGAGGGACGCCATCAGCTCGAGGAATTCCAGACCGTAAGTCGGAGCTGACAAATTCACCAGGCCGACGAGCAGAAAGCTGCCGGCCCACAACGCGGCTCCGGTGTACGCCAGGGCCTTCGCGTCCACCCTCATTGACGGTTGCTGGTCGTCCGCCGCTGTCGAACAATCCGTTCGGCTTCCAGCCAATCCTCCAGGTCATGCCCGTGCACGCACCCCCGGCGTTCAAAGAGCTCATAGGCGACGTGGGAGATCTCTTTCGCGCTGACCCCGCGCGAGGGGATTTCCTGCCGCCGGACTTTCACCGACACCCTGGTGTTGCGCGCCATCCTTCACCTCCTGCGTTTGAGTTCATCCCGATGTGTCAGTCGCGGACAGTGCAGACCATTCCTTCATCGTCGTGCTGATGTGGCCAAGCGGCAGCTCCAGGGCTTCTTTAGTGTACCGGGTGATTTCATCGCGCCACGCGAGCACCCCGGCCTGGAGCTCGCCAAGCAGCGGCTGGTGTTCCATGCCGAGTGCCGCGGTGATACGGTGCCCCAGCTCCTGGACTTCCTCAGAGAGATTGGACAGCTCGGCGTACCGCAGGCCGCTGCCGTCCTTCGGCAGTTTAAACCCTTCGATAAAGAGACGCAACAACGCCAAGTTGAGATTTTTGGCATCCGCTTCGGCGTCTTCCAGGTGGTCCCAAATCTGCCGGGTCGTCCAGTATCGGAACAGGATCCCCAGCTCTCGAATGAGCGAGCGCTCCAGCATCACGGTCGAGGAGAGCGGCTGCGAGGGAAACGTGGCCAACAGACGTTCTTTGACGGTGTTGACAGTGCGCGAGCACGCGTAGAAGAGATAGAGCGACCGCAGCCGGATTTCTTCAGGGGTCATCGAGCAGACGGTGGAGGTCTTCCACGGTCGTCACCGGCAGGCGGCAGACGAACTGCTCGCACACATATGCGGTCGGCTGCCCCTTGAGCGGGTCCTGGGCTTTGATGAACGGAGCGATCGCCTCGATCGCTGATCCCGAGGCCCCCGGCGGGCGCCGCAACGTCACCGCGCGGGGCAGAAAGTGCTCCCGGGCGGCCCGTACCAGTGCGGCGGTCTGAGGTGCCGCCGGATCTCCGGCGATGACGATTTCCTTGGTCGGCCCGAGGGCGAAATCCCAGGCCATGAGCAGCTGCGGAGAGCCGAAGGGGCCTTGGGCGGCGCGTGCCGCGAACGTGTCGAGTGCCCGCCGGCCGTAGGTCTCAAGGCGCTCCTCACCGGTGAGCCGCCCTAATCGCAGAAGAGCGAGCACGGCGACCGAGTTCCCTGACGGCGTAGCACTATCCCGCACCTCTTTGGCGCGGACGATGAGCGCCGGCTCCTGGCGGCTGCGCAGGAAAAACCCGCCGCCCTGCTCATCCCAGAACCACTCCACCATCTGTGCGGCCAGCGTCTTGGCCTCGGCCAGATAGCGCGGCTCAAAACTTGCCTCGTACAGCTCCAGCAGGCCGTAGCTGAAGAACGCATAGTCCTCAAGCGTGCCGGGATAGCGCGCGTCCCCGTCCCGGTAGCGGCGCAGCAAGAACCCATCGCGGCGGAGCGCGGTGAGGACAAAGTCCGCGGCCCGACAGGCCGCCGAGAGATATCGCGGTTCATCAAGCGTGGAAGCGCCGTAGGCCAGACTCGCAACCATCAGCCCATTCCAGGACGTCAGAATCTTATCGTCTCGATGCGGGCGCACCCGGCGCTGCCGCGCCGCAAACAGGGTGGCCCTTGAGGCGGCGAGCCGCTCCGTGAGCTGTGAGACCTCAAACCCCTTGAGACGGGCGAAGACCGGCAGCGGCTGCTCGATGTGGAGAATACTAGCTGGATGCTCTCCGCCGGAGGCGGGTCCGCCTTCGGCGGAGAAATTGCCCTCTGCCGTCACCCCGTAAAACCGATTGAACAGCTCGGCCTCTTCAGGACTCAAGAGCTGCGCGATCTCCTGCGGGGTCCAGACGTAAAATTTTCCTTCCTCGCCCTCGCTGTCGGCGTCCTCCGCGGAATAGAACCCGCCGCCAGGATCGGTGAGGTCGCGCAGCACGTAGTCGAAGATCCCGCGCGCCGTCTGGGCGTATTCGGCTCGCTGCGTCACCCGATACGCTTCCACGTACGTCCTCGCCAACAGCGCCTGGTCGTAGAGCATCTTCTCAAAATGCGGCACCAGCCACTGGGCATCGGTGGCATAGCGGTGAAAGCCGCCGCCCAGATGATCGTGGATGCCCCCGCGGCTCAGCTGATCCAGCGTCGTCGTCACGATGTCCACGGCTTGCGCCGTGTGCGTGCGGGCCCAGTAGTGGAGCAGGAACGACAGCTCATGGCTGCGGGGGAATTTGGGTGCTGCGCCAAAGCCTCCGTGGACCGCATCATAGGCAGAGGCTGCCTGGTTGAACGCGGCGTGGAGTACCTCGATCGAGATCGTTCCAGGGACAGCCTGATGCGACAGCTGCTGCTGAAGTGCTACGGTCAGCTCCTCCGCCGAGGTCGTGATCTCCTGCTGTTTGTCCTGCCAGGCGTCGGCCACGGCGGGGAGCACGTCGTTCATGCCCGGCACGTTCCAGCGGCGCTGCGGCGGAAAGTACGTCCCGCCGAAAAACGGCTTGCCCTCCGGCGTCAAAAACACGGTGAGCGGCCATCCTCCGGACCCGGTCAGGGCCCCCACCGCGGTCATGTAGACCTGGTCCACGTCCGGATGTTCTTCGCGGTCCACCTTGATGGACACGAACCAGCGGTTCATCAATTGGGCGATCTGCGGGTCTTCGAACGACTCGCGCTCCATGACATGGCACCAGTGGCACGTCGAGTACCCGATGGAGAGGAAGACGGGTTTCTGTTCCTGGCGGGCCTTCGCGAACGCCTCGTCTGACCACGGATACCAATCCACCGGGTTGTAGGCATGTTGAAGGAGGTACGGGCTTTTTTCGTTAATGAGACGATTCGGCTTGCGCGACGTTGTCTCGGTCATGCTCATCGAGGGTGGTGCGCAGTTCGCGACCGCCACAGACACGACGCCAACCTATGCTGAACGGACGGCTGGTCTCATCACACGCAGACCATCACTCTACACCACCGAGGCGAAGAAATCTATATCGAGCCAATCGGGCGCTTGTGCGGCAATGAGGCGCTGGTGCTACAACTGGGACATTTCTATTTTCGCCCACCCCAGCCGATTGCGAAAATAGAAACGTCCCCGGTTTGTCGCTTCATTGACACTGCTTGCTCCCCCATGCTATCCTGCCTGCCCCATGTTTCTCGTCGGAGCGCTCACGAATCTCCTGTATCCTCCCGCATGCCTGCTCTGCCGCGCGCCGCTGCCAGACGACCGCGGAGCCGCTGGCATCTTGTGCGAGGCCTGCCGGCGCCGGATGCCGCGCATCGAAGCGCCGGTATGCTCCCGGTGCGGGGTAGGGCTGCGCGGATCGTTTGACGCCCAACTGCTGTGCTCCATGTGCCGAGCCACGCCCCTCGCATTTGATCTGGCGCGCTCGCCGTGGTGGTACGACGGATCGGCCCAGGAGGCGATCCGGCAGTTCAAGTACGCCCGGCGCTGGCGCATCGGACGCTTGCTCGCGCTGGAGATGGCGGCGGCCGCCCGCAGCGCGCTTCCGCTTGACGACGTCGATGCGGTCCTGCCGGTTCCCCTCCATTGGCTTAAGCGCCGCCTGAAAGGATTCCATCCGCCGGCCTACCTGACCCACGTCATCGCCTCCGCCCTGAACAAACCGTACCTGTCCTCGGCCTTGCGTCGGGTGCGCTGGACGGCTACCCAAACGGCGTTAGGCTGGCATCAGCGGTTCCGCAACGTGGACCGAGCGTTTGCCGCGCGCGGCGCGTCGGTGGCCGGCCGCTCGGTGCTCCTGGTGGATGATGTCCTGACGAGCGGGGCCACCGCGGATGCCTGTGCGCGCACCCTCAAAGCCGCCGGGGCGCGCCGCGTGTTTCTCCTCACCGCCGCCCGCACCCCGATCCGATGAGAATCTTACGAACGTACATCCTTCGGGAGCACGTGTCTCCCTTCTTCGTGACGCTGGGCGGCCTTGTCGCCGTCCTCTTGATCGGCAACGTCATCAAATTCGCGGAGCTCGTCATCGCCAAAGGGGTCAATCCGATCGACCTCCTGCGCCTGCTCCTCTACCTCATCCCGTATATCCTGACGTTTGCCGTCCCCATGGCCTGCCTCATCGCGATGGTGCTGGCATTCGGCCGGCTCAGCAC
>JACQHS010000005.1 GCA_016198915.1 Candidatus Omnitrophota bacterium | reverse complement strand
GGCATCGAGGTGCGAGAAGGTCGTCGCGGGGGCCGGGTCCGTCAGGTCATCCGCCGGCACGTAGATCGCCTGGACCGAGGTGATGGAGCCGCGCTTGGTCGAGGTGATGCGCTCCTGCAATTGGGCCAGCTCGGTGCCGAGGTTGGGCTGGTAGCCGACGGCGGAAGGCATGCGGCCCAGCAGCGCCGACACCTCGGAGCCCGCCTGGGTGAAGCGGAAGATGTTGTCGATGAACAGCAGCACGTCCTGGCCTTCCTCGTCGCGGAAATATTCGGTCATTGTCAGCGCCGAGAGGGCGACGCGCAGCCGTGCGCCCGGCGGCTCATTCATCTGTCCGAAGACGAGCGCCGTCTTGTTCACGACGCCGGACTCGTTGAGCTCAAGCCACAGGTCGTTGCCCTCGCGCGTGCGCTCCCCCACCCCGGCGAAGGCCGAGACCCCCCCGTGCTCGGTGGCAATGTTGCGGATGAGTTCCATGAGGATGACCGTCTTGCCAACACCGGCACCCCCGAAGAGCCCGACCTTGCCGCCCTTGGGGTAGGGGGCGAGCAAATCGATGACCTTGATGCCGGTCTCGAAGATCGTACGCACCGGTAGTTGGTCTTCAAAGGAGGGGGGCGCTTTGTGGATGGGGGCGCGCTTCTTCGGTTCAGGCACATCTCCCTTCTCATCGATCGGCTCACCCAGCAAGTTGAAGATGCGTCCCAGCGTCTGCTTGCCGACCGGCACGGTGATGGGGCCGCCGGTGTCCAGCGCCTTCATGCCGCGTACGAGCCCGTCGGTCGCACCCAGGGCTATACAGCGGACGGTGTTGTTGCCCACGTGCTGGGCCACTTCCAGCGTGAGGTGGATCTTGCGGTCCTCCTCGTCGATGCGGATCGCATTAAGGATGTTGGGCAGCCGGTCTGCCGGGAAGCGGATATCGACGCTGGGCCCGATGATTTGGACGATCTGGCCGTAGTTGTCGCTCATTTCAATGCTTCTGCGGTTCCGACAATTTCACTAATCTCCTTCGTGATGCTGGCCTGGCGGATCTTGTTGCGCTGCATGGTCAGGTCAGTGATGAGCTTCTCGGCGTTGTCGGTCGCGTTCTTCATCGCGATCATACGCGCGGAATGCTCCGAGGTGAACGCTTCCAGCAGGATGAGCTGGAACTTGGCCAGCGCCCACCGCGGCAGCAAGTCTCCAAAGACCCGCTCCGGACTTGGCTCAAAGATATATTCCTGTTGTGGACTGTGGACTGTGGACTGTGGACTGACTTCAACGGGCAGCCACCGCTGGATCGTCGGCTGGTAGGTCATGGACGACATGAACCGCGAGTAGATGAGATCGACCGAGCCGACCTGTCCTGAGAGGAACCGCTGGATCAACGACCTGCCGATCGCCTCGGCCTTGGCCGGGTCCGGCCGGCCCGCCAGGTCCAGGAACGACTCCGCCGCAGGAAAGCCGCGCTTCGTGAAGTAGCGGTGACCCTTCTTACCGATGTAGACCAGGTGGGTCGGCCGGGCGCTGTCCCGGCGCAGGTGGGCGTCGGCCAGATGGAGAAGGTTCGTGTTGTAGGAGCCGCACAGCCCGGTGTCCGAGGTGAAGATCACGACAGCGCTCTCGGCGCCCTCTCGACGAGCGCACAACGGATGATCAAGCCCCGGCGTGACCGTCCCTCGCTGCCGCTCGGGATGGCCTGCGGTCTCCAATACCCGTTCGAGCAGCCCGTCGAGAAACTCCAGCACCATTCGCGCCTGCATCAGCCGCCCCTGGGCGCGCTTGAGCTTCGAGGCGGAAACGAGCTGCATCGCGCGCATGATCTGCTTGGTATTCTTGACGCTGCGGAGGCTGCTGCGGATCTGACGCAACGACGCCATAGGCTACTTCACCCCAGCCATGAACTGCTGCTTGCACTGCGCGGCGGCGTCATCGAGCCGCTTGGCGATCGTCTCGGAGAGCTCTTTCGTGCGCTCAATCTCGTGGAGGATGTCCGGGTAGCGCTCTTCGACAAATGTGTGGAACGCCTCCTCGAACGGTTTGACCTGAGCCAGCGGCACCTCATCGAGATGCCCCTTGCCGCCGACGTAGATGATCGCCACTTGGTGCGCGAGGCTCATCGGCTCGTACTGGCCCTGCTTGAGGATCTCCACCATCCGCTCGCCGCGTGTCAGCTGCGCCTGCGTCGCTTTGTCGAGCTCCGAGCCGAACTGCGTAAACGCGACGAGCTCGCGGTACTGCGCCAGGTCCAAGCGGAGGCGGCCGGCGACCTTTTTCATGGCTTTCGTCTGGGCGTTGCCGCCGACGCGGGACACGGAGAGCCCCACGTTGATGGCGGGCCTAACACCGGCATAGAACAGATCGCCTTCCAAGTAAATCTGCCCGTCGGTAATAGAAATAACGTTCGTCGGGATGTAGGCCGAGACGTCTCCGGCCTGTGTCTCGATGACCGGAATCGCGGTGAGACTGCCGCCGCCCAGGTCATCGCGCAGTTTCGCGGCGCGCTCCAAGAGGCGCGAATGCAGGTAAAACACGTCGCCGGGATACGCCTCGCGTCCCGGAGGGCGGCGCAGCAAGAGCGAGAGCTGCCGGTACGCCTGGGCGTGCTTCGAGAGGTCATCGTAGAGGCACAGGGCGTGCTTGCCGCTGTGCATCAGCGCTTCGCCCATCGCACAGCCGGCGTAGGGGGCGAGGTACTGCAGGGGTGCCGGGTCTTCCGCGGAGGCGACCACCACCGTCGTGTATTCCATCGCGCCGTGCTTCTCTAATGTTTCCACCACGGCCACGACGCTGGACATCTTCTGTCCGATCACGACGTAGATGCAGTAGAGGTCGTTGCCCTTCTGGTTGAGGATAGTGTCCACGAGGATGGCGGTCTTGCCGATCTGCCGGTCGCCGAGAATCAGCTCGCGCTGGCCCCGCCCGATGGGGATCATTGCATCGATGGCCTTGATGCCGGTCTGCACCGGCTCCTTCACCGGCTGGCGCTGGATGACATTCGGGGCGCGGCCTTCGACCGGCCGGAACGTGTCGGTGACGATCGGGCCCTTGTTGTCAATCGGGCGCCCGAGCGCATCCACGACGCGGCCCAGCAGGGCGGGTCCTACGGGGACGGAGACAATGCGGTTGGTCCGCTTGACCACATCACCGTCTTTGATGTGCGTATCCGAGCCCAGGATTACAGCACCCACGTGGTGCTCTTCCAGGTTGAAGACCATGCCCATCGTGCCGCCGGGAAACTCCAGCAGCTCCCCGGCCATGGCGTCGTCGAGCCCGTAGAGGCGGGCGATGCCATCGCCGACCTGGATGACGCGGCCGATGGAGTCGAGCTTCACCTGGGTGCGGTAGCGTTCCAGCTCCTGTTTCAACGCGAGAGAGACTTCTTCGGGACGCAGTCGTGCCATGAACTAGTGCACTTTCACCGTTTTGAGTTGTTGTCGAAGATCATCTAGTTGGCGCCGGACCGAGCCGTCGATTACCCGGTGATCGAGCCGCAGCTGAACGCCGCCGATCAGCGACGGGTCCACCTCGGTGGCCAGCTCCACGGTCTTGCGCTCCCGGCGCTCCACATCCTTCTTGATCCGTTCAAGGAGGGCATGAGGCAAGCCGCTGGCGGAACGGACCACGACCCGCAACCGCCCGGCATCCTCATCGACAGCCGCCTGAAACGCCTCGATGATCGCCAGCAACGATTCGCTGCGGCCGAACGAGAGGACCAGCAATAGGAAGGAGCGGACGAGCTCGGACCATGACCCCTGCAGCGCGCGGTCGAGGACCTCGAGCTTCTGCTGAGGCTCGACGTCAGGATTGATGAGGAAGGCCTGCAGCTCGGGCTCTTGACTCATCAGCCGGCCAAGGAGGGCCAGTTGTTCGTGGGTCGGGTCCACCTGGCCCTGCGCTTTGGCAGTCTCAAAGAGCGCCTGGGCGTAGCGGGAAGCAATCGGATCCAGTGCCATACGCTAGGCCCGCACGCGCCCCCGCTCCAACTCGTCCAGCGCGCGCTCGACGAGGGCGCGGTCGGTCTTGGCATCCAGCTTCTGCTGCAGGACGCGCTCAACCGCCTCGACGGTCATATCGGCGACCTGGTCGCGGAGCGTGACTTTCGCCTTCGCCAGCTCCAGCTCCACCGTTTCTTTCGACTTCGCGAGGATCACCTGGGCCTGAGCCCTCGCCTCCTCCTGGACCTCGATGGCGATGCGCTTGCCTTCCAGCACCGCCTGCTGGATCTTCACGCGCGCCTCGTCGTCGATCTTCGCCAGCCGCTGGGCGTAGGCTGCCTGGAGCTGCTCCAGTTCGGTCTTTTTGCTGGCGACGTCCTGGAGCGTGGTTTCGATGTGCCGGCGCCGCTCATCCAAAATGGTCAGCAGCGGCCGCCAGGCGAATCGGCGCAGGAGCCATAGCAGGACGATAAAGCTGATCGCCTGCGACACGACTTGTTGCAGGTCAAGCTCTAACACGGGTGTTCCCTCTTATCCGGCGATTCGGCCCTGGAAAATGAAGACGGTCACGAGCACGTAAATCGTGAGCGCCTCGATCAGGGCGCAGCCGATGATCATGGCCGTTTGAATCTGCGGCGCGGCCTCCGGCTGCCTCGCGATCGCCTCCATAGCCGCGGACACGGCTCGTCCCAACCCGAACGCGGACGCCAGGGCGGCGATCCCCAGCGCCAACGGTACCGTAAACGCCAGCATCACCCGAAAATCCGTCGGCATCTTCCCTCCTTCGATGCGGGACGTTTCTCTTTTCGCTATCGCAACGCCAGCGGCGAAAAGAGAAATGTCCCGAGCGTCAAATCAATGGTGTTCCGCGTGCGGCAACATCAACGCGATGTACACCGAGCTCAGCAGGCTGAACACCAGCGCCTGCACCGTGCTGAAAATCAGAACGAGCGGGATCACGAACAGCTGCAGCGGTACCGGCGCCCAGGACGGCAGGTGCATTCCGACGCTGATCCCAATGCCCAATCCCACCATGACCGCGAGCAGCACGTCCTCCGCAAACACATTGAAGCACAACCGCAGGCTCAAGCTCAGCGGCTTGATGAACTCGCCCAGCAGGTGGATGGGCAGCATGAGCGGCACAAGCAGCCATCCCACGAGGTCGCGCGGCTGACCCGCCAGATGGTCGAGGTAGCCGAGGAGCCCCAGCCGGCGCATCCCGATCCACTGGACGTACGAGAACACCAGGATCGCCAGCGCGGCCGTCGTGTTGAGGTTCGAGGTGGAGGATTTGAGGAAGGGGACCAGGACGGAAAGGTTCATGAGCCAAATGTAGAGGAAGAGCGTGCCAATGAAGGGCGTGAAGTAGCGGCCCTCCTTGCCGATCACCCGCCCGACGAATTGGTCCACCCCTTCCACGACCAGCTCCAGGAAGTTCTGCCATCCGCTGGGAATCGTCGCGGGCCGACGACTGTAACGCCACGTCAGGATGCAGAGGGCGAGCGCCACCCCCGCCGAGAAGACGATGTTCTCCCACTGATGGAGCCAGGCCACCCAGGGGATGTCGTGCCACCGGTGGCTGAGGAGCGTGATGAGATTCGGCAGCTCCGGGATCGCCTCGGCGGCGTGGGTCGTGGATTCCGCAACGTGGTGGGTGGCTTCAACCGCCATGAGAAGAGACAGAACTATGGACGGGTTTGATCGACTTCAACGCGATGAACACGGCAGCCATGATGACGACGAAGAAGCCGATGCCAAATCCCACGAGCGAGATCCCTGGAAGTTGCACCAGTCCGAACACGGCGGCGTAGAGCAGCGGAAACTTCACGAGGAACCACCCGATCTGACGCCATCGAGGAGTAGCCTGCGGGTTGAGCCACGTGCGCAGCGCCCGTGACAAGCACCATAGGTTGACTGCGCTCCACAACCCGCCGGCCAGCACACCGGCGGCAAGCGGCAGGAACGTCAACGCCCGATCAGTCATGGCGGTTCAGATCTCGAGACTGGCGGATGAGCTGCATGATGACGCG
>JACQHS010000084.1 GCA_016198915.1 Candidatus Omnitrophota bacterium | reverse complement strand
CTCGTCGGCTGGGGCTCGACGTACCAGGTCATGCTGGAGGCGATGGACGCGCTGAACAAAGAAGGGCTCCAGGTGAACGTCTTCTGCCTCAAGGTCGTCTGGCCGCTCCAGGCGAACGAGGTCCGCGAGCTGCTGTCGAAGTGCAAGATGACGATGTCGGTTGAGGCGAACTACACGGGCCAGATCGTCAAGCTCATCCGGATGGAGACCGGTATTTCGATTCAGCACCATCTGCGCAAGTTCGACGGCGAGCCGTTTGAGCTCAAGCAGGTGGTGGATCAGGCGCGGACGATCCTGAAGACGAAGCCGAAAGAGTCCGTCCTGGCCACCGTAGTGAGCGATGAGGGTTTGCCGCCAGATTTCTCACCGATTGAAAACCCTGCCGTTGGTTCCGAAGCGGTCAGAGAGCATTAAGGGGAGATGGAATGGCCCAAGTGAAAGAATACATCGGCAAAGTCAAACCAGACTGGTGTCCTGGTTGCGGTGACTTTGGGGTGCTCAATTCACTGCAGCGCGCGATCGCCGAGCTGGACATCCCGCCGCATCAGGTCCAGGTGGTCTCCGGGATCGGCTGCTCGTCCAACCTGCCGGGGTTCATCCACGCCTACGGTTTCCACGGCCTGCACGGCCGCTCGCTGCCCGTGGCGACGGGTGCCAGGCTGGGCAACCACGCATTGACCGTGATCGCGACCGGCGGCGACGGCGACGGCTACGGCATCGGGGTGGGCCACTTCGTTCATACCTGCCGGCGCAACGTGAATATGACGTACATCGTCATGGACAACCAGGTCTATGGCTTGACGACCGGGCAGGCGTCCCCCACGACCGAAAAGGACATCCGCACGAAGTCCACGCCGGAGGGGACCATTGAAATCGCGCTCAGTCCGATTGCCCTGGCCCTCACGTGCGGTGCCACGTACGTCGCCCGCGGGTTTTCCGGGGAGAACCTGCACCTGGCACAGCTCATGAAAGGAGCGATCGAGCACAAAGGCTTTGCGCTCGTCGACGTCTTCTCCCCCTGCGTCACCTACAACAAGCACAACACCTACCCCTGGTTCCGCGAGCGGGTCTACAAGCTGGAGGATGAGAAGCACGACACCTCCGATTTCCGTCTGGCGATCGAGAAGTCGTTTGAGTGGGGAGCGCGCATCCCGATCGGCCTGTTCTACAAGGTGGACCGGCCGACCTACGAGGATGAGGAGCCGGCACTGCGCAGCGGCATCCCGCTGGTCAAACAGCCGCTCAAGCGGACGGATCTCGCCTCGATCATGGAGGATTTTATTTAAACGATGGCGACGCTGACAAAAGTGGCTAAGACATCCGACATCCCGACAGGGACCGGAAAAGTCGTCGAAGTCGGCGGCAAGACAGTCGCGGTCTTCAACTGCGAAGGCACCTTCTACGCGATTGACAACACCTGCAAGCACCGCGGCGGACCCCTCGGCGAAGGGAGCCTCTCCGAAACGACGGTGACCTGTCCCTGGCACGGCTGGGAATACGACGTGAAGACCGGCGAATGCGCGATGGACCGGTCGGTCAAGGTCCAGAAGTTTGACGTGAAAGTTGAAGGCGACGACATCCTCGTATCTTTATAGTTGGCGGGTTTGCCGGTTCGCGGGTTCGCCGGTTGTCCGGACAGGCTGACCGGCAAACAGGCTGACCGGCAAACTGCTTTCTATGGAAAAAAAGTGCGTGGCATTGATCTCCGGCGGACTGGATTCCGCGCTGGCGGCGAAGCTGATGCTCGAGCAGGGTATTACGGTCCACGGCCTCTACCTGTCCATGAGCTGGGGCTGCTGCGAGAAAGAGAAAGCGACATCCTGCGCGCAGCAGTTGGGGATTCCGCTCATGGTCCTGGGCGTCGGCGACGCCTACCTCGATGTCATCCGCAGCCCCAAGTACGGCTACGGCAGCGGCATGAACCCCTGCGTGGACTGCCGCATCTACATGTTCCGCATCGCCAAGCGGTACATGGAGGAAATCGGCGCCGGCTTCGTCGTGACTGGCGAAGTTCTGGGGCAGCGGCCGATGTCGCAGATGCGAAGACCGTTGGAGATTATTGAGGCGGACAGCGGGCTCGAGGGGCTCCTATTGCGCCCCTTGTCGGCGCAGCTGCTGGAGCCCACCCTGCCGGAGCTGCAGGGTGTGGTGGATCGCGCCAGGCTGCTTCGGATCGCAGGGCGCTCTCGCCAGGAGCAGATGGCGCTGGCCGCGGCCGAAGGGGTCACGGAGCACTCAACCCCAGCTGGCGGCTGCCTGCTCACGGATGAGCACTTTGCCAAGAAAGCCAAGGATCTCTTCGCCCATGAGCAGCGCCCCACGACCAAGGACATGGAACTGTTGACGATCGGGCGCCATTTCCGCATCGGGCCCGCCACCAAAATCATCCTGGGCCGCAATGAAGTCGAGAACCTGATGTTGGAAGGCCATTCGCAGGGAGGGTATAGTTGTATCAGGCCGAAGTTCGCCGGTCCGGCCGCGCTCGTCGCCGGGGAATGGGGCGATGAAGCGCGTCAGACGGCGGTGTCACTCATTGTTCAGCACACGAAGACAGACAAGCTGCCGGGCGGGGCGCTGGAATTCTGGATTAACGGGACGTCGTGGACCGTGGTGAGGGTGTGATGGCAGACGTGGACTACGTGTTTCGCGTAGGTGGGGAGGGCGGCGAGGGCGTCATCAGCACCGGCGAGATGCTGACGATGGCACTGGCCCGCGCCGGGTTTGAGATTTATACTTTCCGGACGTATCCGGCCGAGATCAAGGGCGGCCATGCGAATTTCCAGGTGCGGGCCTCGGGCAAACTCCTGCTCTCGTACGGCGCGGCCGTCGATG
>JACQHS010000085.1 GCA_016198915.1 Candidatus Omnitrophota bacterium | reverse complement strand
CCGATCCCCGGCCCGGGATAAAACGGCATGAAGCCAAACGGCTTCGTCCGTGCCGCCTCGATCACTTCCCAGACATTAATCCCGAGGTGATTGCAGATCAAGGCCATCTCATTGACGAGCCCGATGTTGACGGCCCGGAAGGTGTTCTCCAGGAGCTTCACCATCTCGGCCGTTTGTGTCGAAGAGACCGGCACCGTCTTGTGGATGATGGACCCGTAGAGCGCCGCCGCCAAGCGGGTGCACAGCGGCGTCGCGCCCCCGATGACTTTAGGAATGGTGCGGGTCGTGTAGGTCGCGTTGCCCGGGTCGATCCGTTCAGGGGAAAACGCCAGGCAGAAATCTTTTCCCGTCTGGAGCCCGCGCGCCTCCAAGGCCGGCCGAACCACCTCATCGGTCGTGCCCGGATACGTCGTGCTCTCCAAAATGATCAGCTGGCCGCGCCGCACGCGCTTGGCGATTTCCTTGGTGGCCGACAGGATGTAGGACATGTCCGGCTCGCGGGTCTTGCGCAGCGGCGTGGGCACGCAGATGATGATCGCGTCCTGCGATCCCAGCACGCCGAAGGACGAGGTCGCCCGCAGCCGGCGCATCCTCCGCAACGCGCGCAGATCATCGCTCGTGACATCGAGGATGTAGGAACGGGCGCGGTTGACCCCCGCCACACGGCGCGGGTCCAGGTCAATGCCGGTGACGCGGAAGCCCTCTTTGGCGAACTCAACAGCCAGGGGCAACCCGACATAGCCGAGGCCGATGATGCCGATGCGTGCCGTGCGCTTGGCGATCCGTTTGTGGAGTTGCGCAAGCGAAGTCCTTGGGGTCATCTCATCGACTCAGCCATGTGTCCTTGGACAGGATAGCGTTGACGCAGATAGCCTCGCAGGGCGTCTTCCCATGATCGCAGGTTTCTCCCAATCAATGGGGGTAAGGCGACGGTCGTCAAGATCGAACTCGTCGGACGACGCGCCGGAAGCTTCAGCGCTGCCATCCGGACGGGCCGCACACAGCGCGGGGAACATCCCAACAGCTCTACGACCCGGCGAGCAAAGGCCAGCCGGGTGCAGCCCCCGGTATTCGCCACGTGGTAGATTCGGGAAGTCAGGGGGCGCCCCTTCGCCAAGGCGACGATCAGATCATGCATCGTTTCTGCCACATCCTCGGTGAAACTTGGTGACGTCGCTTGATCCTCGAACGCTTCGACGGTGATGCCGGCGAGAGCGGCCTGGGCCACCCGATCGCAGAAGTTCATTCGGCCTGGTCCAAAGAGCGTGCTGGGCCGGACAATGAGGCCGCGTGGGTAACCCAGCACGCGGTACTCCGCTTCCAGCTTGGTGCGGCCATAGACGCTGATAGGATGGGGCGCATCCTGCTCATCGTAGGGGGCGCCTTTGCGCCCATCGAAGACGTAGTCCGTGCTGACATACACCAACCAGCAGGCGCTCGTGCGCAGCGCCTCGACCACATGGGCTGTTGTCTCAACATTCTGCGCGCGCGCCTCTTCGGGCTCGAGTTCGCAGCGATCCACATCCGATTGCGCCTGGGTGTGGACCAGGACCTCCGGCCGGACCGTCTGGATGACCTGTGCGGTCCGCCGAGCATCCGTAAGATCGCAGATGACATGGCGGCCCGCGGCGCTTGCCGGCGCATGGCGCGACAGCCCGACGACGTCACCGAACTGCGCGAACCGCCGGCTGAGCGCCTGTCCCAGAAGACCGGTTGAGCCAGTGATAAGGATCGTCACGGAGAAGCTGCGCAAGCGGACCCCACCAGTCTTTGCGCGCCTGGTACCAGGTGATCGTATCCGACAATCCCTGTGCAAACGGCGTCGTGGGTCGCCAGCCCATTGCCCGAACCTTTTCGTCGTTCAGGGCGTAGCGCCGATCATGGCCAGGACGGTCCGCGACAAACTGCAGGCTCTCGTCCGACCGGCCCAGTTGGGAAAGGATCACCCGCACCGTCTCCAGGTTGGCGCACTCGCGCTCCCCGGCCACGTTGTAGATGTCCCCCACGCTGCCCCGTTCGATGATCATCTGCAGGGCCCGGCAGAAGTCGTCGATAAACAGCCAGCCGCGCCGCTGTTGCCCGTCGCCATAGATGGGGACCGGCCGTCCTTCGAGGGTGTTGGTGATGCACAAAGGGATCAGCTTCTCCGGCAGCTGGGCCGGGCCGAAGATGTTGGTCGGCCGCACCACGATCGTCGGGACGCCGTAGGTCGCACAAAACGCTTGGACCAGGAGATCGCCGCCCGCTTTGCTGGCCGCGTACGGGCTGCGGGGAGACAGCGGGGCGCGCTCGTCTACCGTGCCCTCCAACACCGGACCGTACACCTCATCGGTGCTCAGATGAATGAACCGCTTCACGCCGCGATCAAGCGCCGCCTTCAACAGCGTATAGGTCCCTTCGACGTTGGTTCGCAGAAAGGGCGCGGCGTTCGTGATCGAGCGATCCACGTGCGTCTCCGCCGCGCAATGGACGATCACCTCGACCCCATCCATCGCCTGCCGGACGGTTGCCGCATCGCAGATGTCCCCATGGATGAAGCGGTACTGCGGGCTGGACTGGAGGTCGGCCAACCGTTCGTGCGATCCCGCGTACGTCAGCGCGTCGAGGTTGACCACCGTATCATCGGGATGGGCCGCCAACCACCATCGGATGACGTGGGACCCGATGAACCCTGCCCCGCCGGTCACGAGGAGTCTCATCGTAGTACGGGTGTGAGGTGTAAGGTGTAAGGTGTGAGGGTCTCACCTCGCAGGGCGCGCTCACGCACCAGCGCGGCGGCACGGTAGAGTGTTTCCGGCAGACCGGCGTCCGTCCACCAGCCATCCAAGATCTCATACGTCATCAGGCCGCGCCGGATGTACGCGTTGTTGACATCGCTGATCTCCAACTCTCCACGAGCCGATGGCTTGAGCGTCTTGATGATCTCAAATACCTGATGATCGAACATGTAGATGCCGGTCACGACAAAGTGCGATTTCGGACGTGCCGGTTTCTCTTCAATCCCCACAATTCGATCGCCAACCAGCTCCGCCACCCCGAAGCGTTGGGGATCCTCCACTTCTTTCAGCAGGAGCTTGGCACCGCGGCCGGAGGCGGCGAAACGCTCAACGGAGGGGCGAATGCTCTTTTCAACGAGGTTATCGCCCAGCACCACCACGAGAGGCTCGCCGCCCGCAAAGTGCTCCGCCAACCCGAGCGCTTCGGCAATGCCTCCCTCCCCCCGTTGGTACGTGTAATTGAGGTGCTTGAGCCCAAACTCTTCCCCGTTGCCTAAGAGCCTGAGGAAATCCCCGGCATTGGACCCGCCGGTGACGATGAGGATCTGGGAAATCCCGGCGTCCACCAGGGTCTGGAGCGGATAGTGGATCATGGGGCGGTCATACACGGGCAGCAAGTGCTTATTCGTGATCCGCGTCAGTGTCCCCAGCCGCTTGCCCGGCCCTCCTGCCAACACGACGCCTTTCATGGCTCCTCAACCATCCTTCCGGGCCCAGTCATACGGGATGTCGTTGTGGTGGGGATCGCAGCGGTATTCGTCCGGTCGCTTATGGTGGTAGGATTCCGTTGGGACATTGATCATGATGGCTTCCGGCGAGGAGAGCCCCTTAAACCCATGCCAGACGCCTGCCGGGATCTGCACCAGCAACGGATTATGGGTTCCAAGGAAGAACTCATTCACCACGCCCTTCGTGGGCGACTCCGCACGGCCGTCATACGCCACCAGCTTGACCATCCCGCAGACGCAGACGAAACGGTCGATCTGCCTCTTGTGGAAGTGCCAGCCCTTTACGACCCCCTGGTTCACGGTTGTGCAGTAGACTTGGCCGAACTTTTTAAAGAGCGGCTCATCATGACGCAGGATCTCAAAGAGACGCCCGCGGTCGTCGGAAATCACACGCAACGCTTTGGTGCGCACACCGCTAATGAGCTTCGTCACGTCCCCTCCCGACTCCCAAGTAGCGAAAGCCGAGTCTTCGCATCTGTACGGGATCATAGATGTTACGCCCGTCGACGATCAAGGGCTGCCGGAGGAGTTTCTTGATCCGTGCGAAATCGAGCTCTTTAAACTCATTCCATTCCGTCAAGATGGCGAGGCAGTCCGCTCCCCGCGCGGCCTCATAGGCATCCTTGCACAGCTTGACGTTGGGCAGCAGGCGCTTCGCCTCGCCCATCGCCTGAGGATCGAAGGCCTTGATCGCCGCTCCCTCCGCTCGAAGAGACTCAATCACATCGATCGCCGGCGCGTAGCGCATGTCGTCGGTGTTGGGTTTAAAGGCGAGGCCCAGCACCCCGATCGTCTTGCCCTTCACAACCCAGAGCGCCTGCTGGATCTTCTTGGCAAAGCCGCGCTTGGCCTCCTCATTGATCTCTCGGACCGCTTTGAGTAATTGGAAGTCGTAGCCGAGCTGCTCGGAAATTTTGATGAACGCCTCCAAGTCTTTGGGGAAACAATTGTGAACAACGAGCCCATTCCCCGCAACGAGAAGTTGGTTCTTGGTCTCAAGGCTGTAGACAAACCCTCGATCATGATAGGTCCTCGTCCGACGAACGGGCAGGAGCACGTGATGTTTTCGAACAAGGAAGCCTCGCTGTGCAATCGATCGCTGATAGAGGCGCAACTGGCGATCCACTTCACGGCGTCTCTTTGGCCCGAAGACATCGTGCAGGGTGCGCAATTGTCTGACGCCATTGACGCGAATGATATAGGCCGGCCGGGTGGATTTATTCATCCATCGCTGGTGAATCGTCGGCACCACCCCCACCGACTGGAGCAAGAGCACGACACCGTCGGCGAGCGGCTTGCTGCTCGTTGCGTACTCGAACATCATATTCCGCCCGTGCTGGAGCCGCGTCATCGAACCATCCCCGCTGAAGAGGCCTTGCAACAGGGCCTTGCGCAAGCGCGGCCCGACGTTGAACGCCAGGATTGGCAGTTGCTTGTTTGAAGAGTTGGTCCCGCATCGAAGGAGATCTCGCAACATCCACGCCAACAGGCGGCTCGAGGCGATCGTTGCGATGGCGCCAGGGAACCCAACGGTTTGATAGCGAATACCATAGCGACTGAGCATGTGATGGAGGTCTTGAAGGTAGGCCTGCTCGTGCCGCCCGAACGAGAAACCAATCCGCTCGCGAATCGCCCCGTTCCTCCCGGGCTCCTGTGAAATCCATCCCTCCGCAAGGTAGTAACCCAGCCACCGCATGAACATCTCATTAACAGCAAATTGGGCGGGGATCGTGGTCGTATGCCCCAAGCTTGTAAACAATCGAAGCTGCCCTGGACGCACCGGAATTCGCTTCGTCCTCCACAGATGGGTAAACACTCGCCACGGCATCGTGTTGCTCTTCGCGATGTCAGCAGGATACTTGTACAGCGCCGGCGGGATATTGTGGCGCCACCGGGCGTACGTCCGGCCAAAGGCCTGGTCGGCTGCGAACACCTTCACCGGCAGCGTCACCGCTCCTTGCGCCAGGCTCTTCAGGAGATCGATGGAGCGTATGCGCCGTAGACGGGGCAGTGTGGTTGGGCTGAGCAACGCGTGCCCCTCGTGGACTGACGCAGCTGGCACGGTGCGAATTCGATCGGTCGATCGATCGGCGACAACAACGGGATGGTCCGCGGTCACGCGGAGTCGACGCCCCATCATGGTCTCGATCTCCACGAATGGCCCCTCGTACCAACGACGCGAGAGACCGCGAATAGTGGTCAGGGTCGGCCGCCCTTGCCGGCTATCAAATGACAGCGTCTGCCCATCTGTAGGAATTGCGACATCGACGGCATTGACCGTCCCAGCTACGGGGTAGCGGCCAAACAGCTGTTCGAACGATTGGACGCTCAGGTGAGGGCTATTGAGGGTAAATGAGGATTCATCGGCGGCAAAACAAAACCCCCCGAATCCCGCCCCGGCGTTCAGGAAGGCGCGGCCGATGCGAGGGTCGAGCCCCATGCCCTCGGCTACCTGCTGGACGTCGGCACCGCTGTGCTCGCAGACCTGCGCAACGGCGTTGATGAAGGAAATTTTCATGGAGAGAAAGGAGTTCGAGGCGTGCTTGATCATCTCGGCGCTGGCGATGTCCGTCACGACGACCGGGCAGCCCATCGGCTTGTACAGCTCGGTGAGGAGCTTCCTGGCGCGCTGGCTCTCAACGCCGAGGACGACCCGGTCCGGCTTGAGCGTGTCCTGGATGGCCGTCCCCTCGCGGAGAAACTCCGGGTTGGATGCCACATCGAACGGGACCTTGCGCTTCAGGTAGGTCTTGATGGTGTGATGAATCCACCGGCCGGTCTGCACCGGGACGGTCGACTTCTCGACGATGAGGTGGTAGCGGGTCAGGTGGGCGGCGATAGAGCGCGCCACCGCTTCGACGTACGCCAGGTCGGTCTCACCGGTCGGCTTCTGCGGCGTGCCCACCGCGATGAAGATGATGGTCGATGCCGCGACCCCGTCGCTGATCGAGGTCGTGAAGGACAGCCGCTTCTTCTTCACGCCCCGGCGCACCAGCTCTTCCAGGCCGGGCTCGTAATACGGCATGAGGCCCTTCTTGAGGTTCGCGATGCGCGCGGCATCGTTATCCACCATGACGACATCGTTGCCCAGGTCGGCGAAACAGGCTCCGCTGACCAGTCCGACGTGGCCGGCGCCGATGACGCACAGATCCATAGGTCGCGTGTCCTTCCTATCGCGGAACGGGGGAAAAGGGACTGCTTTGGGAGCCGAGTTTCGGTTGATGGTAGGACGTTTCCATCTCAATCGGGATTTCCGGATAGGCCTTGAGCGTCATCGTGAACCAGAGCTCCTCGCCGAACTCCCGGTCCACGCGGTAGGTCAGCTCGCCGATCCAGTCGTGGAGGTCCCGCCGGAGCACGTACTGGTACTCGCGAAGATTATGGAACCGTTTGGCGGTCCCCGCCACCTCCTTCCACGTGAAGCGGTGGAACGTGCCGATCTCCCACTTCTGGCTGAGCCGCCAATCGTACTGCACGACATCCTCCGTCTTATCGTTGTGGGAAAACCGGTGGCCGAGACCGAGGTACCACTGGCCCTGCGGCATCAGCAGCGCCGTCAAGCCGGCGCGCGGTCCGGCTTCAAAGGTTTTCATGCCCGGGGCTTGGATATCGGGGGCGTCTTGGGCCCTGGCGCCGCCGCGCCCACCCACCATGACGAGATCCAGATTCCAGGCGGTCACCCGCGAATCCCTCGACCCTTTGACAAAATGGCTGGGGTATTTCCAGTCTGATTCCAGCCGCATCCACGGCCACGGGTAGAACTCGAGATCGAACGCCCAGTCGCCCACGCGCCCCCCCTGTTTATTGCCGTTGCCGTGGAAGGTGTAAGGGATCGACACCAACGTCCGCGCCAAGTCGACGCTGGACAGCTCCCCGGCCGCCCCAGGACGTTTGGTCTGCAGTTTGTTCTCAAGCCCGAACGACAGCTGATTCGTCGTGCTGCTGGCGGCCGCGAAGTTCAAGACGTCATTCGGCACCGTCGGCTGGTGAATATAGCTGTACCCGACGGTGGGGGTGAGGACGTGACGCAGCCAATGCAGATCCAGCCCGAGGACGTTGGTGGTGATGGGGAACACCCGAAAGAGTTTGAGGCTGGCGTCCGCTCCCATGGAGAATTGTCCCGCAAACACGTCCCGCTCGGTTCCCACCTTGCCCCGATCGTAATAGGACTGGCGGATCGCGGCCTTGGGGGTCACAAGGACAGGCCGAAACCACCCGAGGGCGTAACTGAGCTGCTGGAACCAGTCGAGCCGCAAGGCAGCGGTATCGCTGTCGGAGTGGGCGGTCTTCGATTGGAAATTCGCGAAGTCGAGCTTGCTCTGGGAAAACAGCTGGGTGTCGCCGATGCGCTGGTCTCTGACATCAAACGTCACCTGGGGCAGCGCATCATCCACTGATTGGAACCGGTTCATCCGCTTCCTCATGACCGCGCTGAGGGAGTAATACGGCGTGTTCGTAACGGCGGACACGAAATTCTGGACCGTATCCTCCTTTTCGAACTCATCCCGAAACAGCAGCTCCTTCCTGAAATCCACGTCGCTGTATTTCTGGAAATCGGTGATGACCGACGTGTCGGGCAGCGGATTGAATTGATGCCGCCAGAGGACCCGGTAGCGGTCGAACTTCGCCCCCTTGGGCAGCTCCTCGACCTTGCGGGCGCCGTTCATGTGCGGCTGGTAGTAGAGTTTCAGCAGCCCTTTGCCCACCTGGGGCGACTCGAGCTGGTGATCAACCCCGAAGCCCCACCGGAAATTCCGCCGCCAGTCCAATTTCAAGGAACCCTTCTGTTGAATGTCGCCGCCGGGCAATTCATAGCGGTACCCCGACAGCGCAAACTGGCCCCACTGCTTGTGCTTGCCGGGGAGCAAGAAGAAGGGCGATTGCCGATCCGCGACGGACAGCCAAGGCAGATAGAGGAAGGGCATTTGCTCAACAAACAGGGCCACGTTGCGCGCGCGGGCGAGCTTATCCTCGGCGAACACCGTCGCGCGGCGGCCGAAGAACCGAAAGTGCGGCGGCTCATGATCGCAGGAGGTGAGGTACCCGGGCGTCACGGCATACACGCCCTCCGCGATATGCTCAACCGAGCGGCCGTGCTGGTACCACGGCGGGGTCGCGACCGTCCCCTGGAGAAAGCGGCCCTTCTTGGTCTTAAAGTTGTAGTGGACCATTTCGCCGCGGGACACCTGAGCCCCATCTTCCAATCGGACCCGGCCCTCTGCATAGACGTCGTTCGTGTCGGTAAACAGCGTCATGTGGTCCGCGGTCAGCACCGCGTTTTCGAAGATGACTTCCACGTCTCCTTCCGCGATGGCGATCTTTCGGTCAGGCGACATGCTCATCCGGCGCGCGTTGATTTGCACAGCGCCGGCGGGCGGCGGACGGCGTTCCTCGGACGGCGTCACGAGCGCCTCGTCGGCAGGCGCCGACGGCGCCGTGGGGACAATCACCGGAGCCAGTTCCACTGAGGGGCGGAGTGTCGGCGGGCTGGAGGGCTCCTGTGCTGCAGGACTAACAACAGGACGTTCGGTCGAAATGAGTTCCTGTTGAGCGACCGCAAGCTCCTGCGCTCGCTGCCGGGTTGCCGCCCGCTCGGCACGGGCACGCTCCAGCGCCTGGGCCTGCTCACGCTGCGCTGCCAGCTTCCTGTCCCGCTCAGCCCGGCGATGGAGCGTTTCCAGCTCGCGATCCCAACGAGCCTGCTCCTGCTGCAACCGGCGATCCAACACCCCCTGCTGGGCGCTTGCGCGCTGTTGGCTCCGCTCTTCCGCGCGCAATTGTTGTTTGAGCGCGCCCAGTTGAGCCGGCGTGATGGCGGCGAACCGCTGCGGCGAAGCCAGCCGCCGTTCGCACAGGGTGCGGTAGAGCTGGGCGCGGGCGTCGCTCGGGGACACGGACAGGAGGATATCGAGCGACTGCAGCGCCTCGCGATAGGCGCCGCGCTTCAGGGAGGCTTTCACGTCATCCCACTGACGGTCGTCAGCCCAAGCCGGAGTGCTGATGAGCAGCGCACACGAGGCAAGGCACACGATCTTCGCAACGCGAATCACGGAGCGATCAGCCTGTTGAGGTGGCAGACACCGACACGGGGTTCGGCGGTTTGGACGCGGTGCTCTTCCACTGCTTGGCTTCAGGAGGCAACTGCTCCCAGTCCTTGAGAAACCGATCCAAGCCGGCATCCGTCAGCGGATGCTTGACGAGCGCCTCAAGAACGGTAAACGGCATGGTTGCAATATCCGCACCGATCCGTGCGGCCTCCACCACATGGAGCGGATGCCTGACACTCGCCACGAGGATCTGCGTCTTGAATCCGTAGTTCGCATAGATCGTCTTGATGTTGCGGATGACGCCCATCCCATCGCTGCTGACATCATCGAGGCGGCCGACGAAGGGGGAGACGAAGTAGGCACCGGCTTTGGCGGCCAGCAGCGCCTGGCTGGGAGAAAAACACAGCGTGACGTTCACCCGGATGCGCTCCGCGCTCAGCTGGCGCGTGGCCTTCAAGCCGTCCTTCGTCAACGGACACTTCACAACGATGTGCGGATGGAGCTTCGAGAACACCCGCCCTTCCTCCACCATGCCGGAGCAATCGCGGCAGGTCGTCTCCATGCTGACCGGACCGTTGACCACGTCGCAGATCTCCTTGAGCAGCGGAAAAAAATCGCGGTGCTCTTTGGCCACGAGGCTGGGGTTCGTCGTGACGCCGTCAATCGCTCCCCAGCTCATCGCTTCCCGGATCTCTGTCAGGTTCGCCGAATCCAGAAAGAGTTTCATCGCTCCTCCCACACTAGCACGGCAGCACCGATTACGCCAGCCTGATCACCCAGCTGCGCGCGGACGACTCGCACCGTCCGCCCCGGGATTTCCATCGCGTCAGCGCGAATCGCCCGCCGCAGCGAGGGGGCGAAGAGCGCCCAGGCATTGGCCACGCCCCCGCCGATGACCACGCGGTCCGGATTGAGGAGATTGACAATGCCGGCCAGCCCGCGGCCCAGCAGACGCCCGACCTGATGCCACACGGCGCGGGCCCTCCTATCCCCGCGGCGTGCCATCCAGGCGAGCCATTCGGGCGTGAGCCGCCCGCGATGAGCCACCCCGGCCTGTCGGGCCATCCGGACGATCGCCGCCGTGCCGACGTGGGCTTCAAGACAGCCTCTCGCGCCGCACCCGCAGCGGGGCCCGTCAGGATCAAGGACCGTGTGCCCGATTTCGCCGGCAGCGCCTGAGGCTCCTCGATACAGCGCTCCGTGAAAGACGAGCCCGCCGCCGACCCCGGTTCCAAGCGTCAAACAGACGAGCGATTTCGCCCCGCGCCCAGCACCCCAGCGCCACTCGCCCAGCGTGACAAGATTGGCATCATTGTCGATGAAGACCGGGACGTGCAGCCGCGCGCGCAGGCGGCCAGCCAGCGGCACGTCGCACCACCCACGGACATTGGTGAGCATATGGACGACACCCCGCTGGGCATCCACAAGACCGGGAACGCCGATGCCGATGCCGGCCAAGCGAGCGGATGAAAGCCTGGCCGAGGCCGCAAGCTGTTCAACGGCTCGATGGATCCCCACCACGAACGTTGTCGGACGCCCGAACCGCGCCGTGGACAGCACGAGCGACGTCACCACGCGCCCACGGCGATCCACTAATCCGCACTTAATATTGGTTCCCCCGAAGTCCACGCCCACCGCCCACATCCGCTGCTTCATCGTTAGCTATAGCGTCGGCGAAGCCGACGCAGCGACGACACGATTGCGGCCAGCGCGCTTCGCCGCATAGAGGGCCTGGTCGGCCCGCTCGATGAGCGTCTCGAGCGTCTGGGCATCGTGGGGATACGCCGCCAGGCCGATGCTGATCGTCTGGGTCAGGAGCTCGTCATAGGCCCGGATCGGGTGGACCTCCACCAGCTGTTTGAGCCGCTGGGCGACCGGCATCGCCTGCTCCGCGTCCGTTTCAATGAGCAGCAGGATGAACTCCTCGCCGCCGTAGCGCGCGATCAAGTCCACTTCGCGCAGGTTGCGCTTCAGCAACTCGGCGACGTCTTTGAGCACGACATCGCCCACCAGATGCCCGAAGGTGTCGTTCTTCTCCTTGAAGTGATCCAAATCCGTCATCAGCAGGGTGCAGGAGAGTGTATGGCGCTTGGAGCGCGCGAGCTCTTCTCTCGCCCGATCCATGAAGTAGCCGCGGACGGACAGGCCCGTCAGCGCATCCGTCACCGCCAACGACTCGACCGCTTGGTAGAGATGAATGCGGGAGAGCTGCAGCGACAATTGATTGGCCACGATGGAGAGCGTCGACAGCTGCTCTGCCGGCAGCTCATCGGCCACCAGCACCCCGATGGGTTTCTGCTCGCGCCACAGCGGCGACCACGCGACGCGCGACACGCCTGCCGGGAGCTCACAGGACAGCTCCTGCGGACCCGCGCAGGTGGCCGCACCGGATGTCACCGCGCGCGTAATAATCGCCCGCTCCATGTCCAGGATGTGCCCGGCGGCGCCCCCATTGGGCGATGAGATCATCCGCCCGTCATTGGTCCGGCTGGCCCGCAGCACATGGGGCTCCTCGTGAGACAGGTCGATGAGGCGCAGGCCGCTCGCATTGAGCAGCTTCGGGGCCATCTCCAGCGATGCGGAGAACAGGTCCGGCAACCGCAGGGCGCGTCCCGTGTCCTTCGTCACATGGTAGAGATCGGTGATCTTCCCGATCTCTTTCTCCAACTGCTGAGTGGACGTCTGGAGCGTCATCAGGGAGCGCGCCGTCTCGGACAGGCGCGTCATCGCTTCCGCCTCCTCGGCATGCAGGATCTTCAATCGCCGCTCATCGCGCGCCTGTTGGGCGGCAAGCAGCCATGGAGTGATCCCGAACGCCGCCAGCTGCATCCAGCCGGCCCAGTCGCCCAGCGTGCCCGCCTGCGTCCAGAGGAAGACCAGCAGGGTGGCCGCCGTGAACATGCCGGTCCACCAGCGGGCCCAGCAGAGGCCGGAGACCATGGCGAGAACCCAGAAAAGCATGACGAGAATCATGGTGAGGGTCGCAGACGGGCTGAGTTAAGCAGCGACAACGAGGTTTCTCCCGGCATGTTTCGCTTGATACAGACGTTGATCGGCGATGCGGATGAGCTCCGTCTCTTCCTTGGCATCATCAGGAAACGACGCGACCCCCAGCGACACGGTCACCGGCACCGCAACACCGCGGCCGCTGCGGTGGACCTGCACCTCGACCGTCCGCCGGATCGCTTCGGCGATATCGCCGGCTTCATGGCGCTTCGTCCTCGGCAGGAGCACCGCGAACTCTTCTCCGCCGTAGCGCGCATGAGCCCCCCCCGCCGGTGTGGCGGTGCGCAGGACCTCCGCGACGGACTTCAGGATCAGATCCCCTGCGGTGTGGCCGAAGGCGTCGTTGTAGTCTTTGAATTTGTCCACGTCCAGCATGACGACGGACACCGCATCCTTGCTGCGCGACGCACGGGTCAGCTCGCGCGTCAGCTGCTCATGGAACGGCCGGCGCAGCATCAGCCCGGTCAACCCGTCGGTCATCGCCAGGTGCTGCGTCTGCTGGAACAGCTCGGCGTTCGTCATGGCGGCGGAGATCAAATCCAGCAGAATGTCCAGAAACCGCAGATCATCCTGAGAATACGCGCCCGCCTGGGCGCTGTCCATGTGGAGCACACCCTCCGCGCGCTGGGCCAGGAGCAGCGGACAGGCGACCACCGACGCGATGGGCCGTTCGGGAGAGAGGCTGACGGTGAAGCGGAAATCGCGCCGGACATCGTTGACGAGCAGCGGCCGCTGGGTCCGCAGGACATAGCGGTCGAACTGATCCCCGTGCTTGGCCCGGACGCTCGTGAGGTCGTCCCGCTTCTTCGACGCAAACAGCGAGAGCTCCTGCCGCTGCCGGTCCACAAGGAATAAGAGGCACACGTCGGATTTCCCGATGAGAGAAAACGCCCGTTCGACGGCGAGATTCGCGATGGGAGTCCGATCGGTCATATTGCTGAGCTGCTCGGCGACCGCCTGCAGCTGTGCGTACCGGGCGTGCTTCTTCTGCAAGCCCGTATTCGACTGCCACGCATGAGCGGCGGCCTGTTCCTTCACGCTGCCTTCCTCTTGGAGGTCTTCCAACACCTGGCGCAGGCGATGGAGGCGTCGAAACCGGTGCCGCTGCGCAGAGGCGACCACGCCCAGCAGCACCGCAAACGCCGCCAGATCCACGCTCAAGCTCACCGTCTGCAGCACCCCCCAGGCCCAGATGAGGCAGAAGAACACGGCGGCGCTGACCATGACGCCGCCCGTCGGAGGATACAACACCCAGGCATAGGCGGCCAGCGCGATCACGATCAGCGCCAGCGGGTGCGCCGAGCTGGCTTGCGCCGGCGCGCCCGCCCCGGCGATGGCTCCTGGCGGGCCGGGGCGGCCGGAGGTGATCACCGCCACCAGGGAGGCGCACACCACGAGCAGCGCCAGGGCGACGCTCCATCGGATGGTGGTGAGCGATTTGCTGTCCGCGGCCGCTTCCATCATGCCGACTAGACGATCGCCTCCTCCGTGTCCGGATCGAAGAAGTGCGCCTTGCCCATATCGAACACGAGATCAATATCCTGGTTGACCTCCGGCCGGTCGTGCGGCCCCACGCGGGCGACGATCGCATGCTGGCCCACCTTGAGGTGGAGGTACACCTCGGCCCCCAACGGCTCGACCACTTCGACCGCCGAGGTCACGACACTGTCGCCCGGCGCATCCGTGATGAAGAGTTTGTCGTAGAGATCCTCCGGCCGGATGCCAAACGTCACCGGCTTGCCCTGGTAGGCCGACAGCCGAGCGGCCATCTCATCCACCACGCGCAGGCGGAAGGCTCCCTCATTAAAGTAGAGCGCGTCGCCGACATTGACCAGCGTCCCCTTGAGAAAATTCATGGGCGGCGAGCCGATGAAGCTCGCCACGAACCGGTTCACCGGGTGCTCGTAGATGGTGAGCGGGTCCGCCACCTGCTGGATGACGCCTGTGTTCATGACGACGATGCGGTCGCCCATCGT